>JBJOGT010000393.1:0-3476 GCA_046048115.1 Cyanobacteriota bacterium
AATCAAAATTGTGATTTAGAAATTCCGTTACTGGGGCCGTTTCCAGCAGCGGGGCAAGTAGTGGCGATCGTGGAAAGCCAATTGCGGGAAACCCTAATTGAAAAAGGCTATTTCCCCCCCAATAAACTGCAACTGAGTATCCAGATTTTAGCCTGAGGAGTTTGAAGCCTTATCTTAATGTTCATGCCACCCCCTGGGTCAGGGCCAAGCGCTTAAAGGCGATGCGCGATGCATAGATCGTAAACAACGGTAACCCCAACCAATGGCTGACTAAAACGGCGATCGCCACCCCTAAGCTCTGCCACTGCACCCCGATAAATAAGGCAACGGCAAATAGGGTGGTAAAAATCACATTCCAAATCAAATCCCAATGGGGTTTATCAATGGCAATTAATAATTGGGAGGCGGAATCCGCAAAGGGGCGGGGAATGGCTGACAGACAAATCAACATTAAAATCGGCACCGCACTGACCCATTTTTCCCCAAACACAATGGGCACATAAAAGGGCGCAAGACTGGCTTGCAGTAACACTAAGGGAATAATCACCGATCCAATCACCTTCAGACTTTGAAAATAACGGGCTTTGAACTCATTAAAGTTATCGCGGGCATCGCATAAATGGGGCAAAATGGCCGCTTTAATAGAGTTGATAATACCCAAGCTAATACCAATACCGGCATTAAAGGCAAAATAATACACTCCCAACGCTTCAATGCTCAGAAATCGTCCCACAATTAAATAATCTAAATTACTCCTGAGGGTATTTAACAATTCCACCCCTAAAATTGAACGACCAAACCCAATTAATTCCCCCCAATGTTTCGCGGCAAAGCCCCCCTGGGGTCGCCACGGATGATTTTTGAGCATCACCACTAACCAAATGGGCGCTACCAATAATTTCGGCAGTACGATCGCCCAGTAACCCAACCCGGCGATCGCCAAGAGTGCCGTTAAAACATTGTCGGTAGACACTTGAAGGACTTGGGCCAACGCAATCACTTTAAACCGACCTTCCCGCTGGATCAATGCCGCTTGCACCAAACCAATGGGCATAATCAGCAACACTAGCCCCAGTACGCAAATGGGTAAAATCACCCGTTGATCCTGATAAATCCAACCCACTGCAAACCCAGTCAAAATTTGAATACCAAACAACCCCAAAAAAACGACCCAATTGAGCCAAAACGCTTCCTGGGCTAAGGTTTCTACCTGATCGGCATCGGTTTGAATCAACTTTGTGCCCACCCCATTGCGGGTAAAGACCAAAATAAATTCATTGGTGGTCATTACCAACGCCGCTAACCCATAATCAGCCTTGGTTAAAAACCGGGCCAGAATAATGGTGGCCAACAACCGCGAAATGCGAATCATCGCCCCCGATCCCCCCAACCAGCCCACATTGCGTAAAAAGGGACTATCGGCGGCTTGCAGCTTTTGTTTGATCCAGGCGATCGGCAATTTATTCACAACAACGTCCTATGAATGACCAGGATAAGGATCTAGTTTAAATATTTAGCATAGGGCGTATTAATTAATCCTTGATAAAGTTCATCATAATTTTCCACCAGATCCCTTAAATCATCCGAGGACAATTTGCGCTGGCGACTGGTGACGGCGATCGCCTCTACCCCTAAAAAGTCAAAGGCCCGTTGTCGAAAATCTGCCTGGGCTTCCGGGGAAGCAAAGAGATCCTCATAGGCAATGCTCAACAGGCGATCGCCGGGAACGCGACTTAAAATATCCTCCCGTTGTTTGACTTCTTTTTCGGCATTGTCTAAAACCGCTAAAACTTCGGCTAAATCCACCTGAATTTTTGCCTTTTTTGTTTGCGTTACCACCTTACCGTCCTGGGTTCTCTCCGAAGAAACAATTTGGGTTTTTCGCATTAATTCCAGGGAAAGATGCTGTTTTAACAGATTTTCTCGATAGAGGTAAATAATATAAAGCTCAGGGTGATCTGAAAAGAAATCCAGAAGATGATATTTCAGCAGCGTGTGGTGAAAGTCTTTAACACCAACGGAAACAACCTGATGGTGCCACTTAAATTGAATGGGCTTTTTTTGGCGATAATTTTGGTAGGCGTAATAAAACTGGGATAAATAGTAAAAAATCTTGCTTGAAAAAATAAAATTCAGATAAGCCTTATCCGGCAGTTTCTTCGTTATTGTCCGATAAATTTGATGGGGTTTTGTCCAATCCCCCAACACTTCACCATAGTTTACCAATTGGGGATGTTGATTAAATAAATCCACCAAGAAATTACTACCACTTCTCGCTTCGGTATAAATAAAGTGCTTTTTGAGCATGAACGTCAAGGAATAATGGGATCAAGCAACCATAACTTATTTACCAGATCGAAGGTTGTCGGGATCGGGTTCCCGGCGATCGCCGAGCGATCCGCTACTTTGCTGAATCCCATTAAGATAGAGATTATCGCATTTGTGCCATCACAACCGAGGACTGTCCCCATGACCGTCGCCACTGCTCCGCAAACTCTCAGTCAAAATCAATATTTTATCCTCCCCGGTCACCACAGTTGGGACGACTTTAAAACCATTCAAGGGGTGATGGAACAGCGGGCCGGGTTACGCCTTACCTATTTAGACGGAGTGATTGAGTTCATGACCCTGGGAGAGTACCACGAATCGATCAAAAGCATGATCGCCATTTTGTTAGGAATCTATTTTTGGCAACAGGACATTGAATTTATTCCGGTGGGTAGTGCGACCCGTGAATCCAAGGAAAAATCCGTATCCTTTGAGCCGGATGAGTCCTATTATCTGGGGGAAAAAAAAGCGCACCCTGACTTGGCGATCGAGGTGAATGTTACCAGTGGCAGTTCTAAAAAACTCGAAAAATATCAACGGCCGGGCATTCAAGAAGTGTGGATGTGGCAAGATAATAAATTTTTGATTTACGCTCTCCAGGGCGATCGCTACCAAGCAACCCCAACCAGTCAATTACTGCCAGCATTAGATGTGGCGTTGCTAGAAGAATGTGTGATGATGCCGTCTCGACTGGAGGCCATTCAAAAGTTTACGTCTCGCCCACAATCTTGAATGGTAAAACGGCGATCGCCATCCTGAAAAAATCCAGAAAATCGGCGATCGCCGCATCTTTCCCTTCAAGACGCCCAGGAGAGAAAGCACGAAAAAAGGCTCCATACTGATGGAACCCTAACAAAGGCTTTGAGTAAAGGCCAAAACGCTTCACTTTTTGTCCACAAATTCAGCCACTTTTGCCTGGGCCCGCTTTTTCTTCCACCACAGACCCCCGGCCATAAACAAGGCACTACCTACAATGGGTAGGGCATCGCTTTCTAGGGGAACCGGAGTAGCTTCCGAGAAATTGGCACTGAATACAGTGTCGAAATTCTCTGTTATAAATGCACTACTCCCCTCTGTTACAAAGCCGTTGGCATAGGGATTAGTAGTTGATGCTCGGAATCTGATGGAATTGGTCGAACCAACAAGCA
>JBJOGT010000394.1:0-3826 GCA_046048115.1 Cyanobacteriota bacterium
TCCCAGGCTAGTCGGGGGTTTAAAATCCCATCAATTAAGGTGTTGTCCGTCAGCAATTCTCGACGATCACTGTTTAAATGGCTGTCCCATTCCCGTAACCAGGCCAAATCACTGGGTAAAAAAGTGGCGACATAATCCGCTTGATAGGCAAAATGTTCTTGCCAGTAGTCACAAAACTGGGGAATAAACTCCGCCAAGGTGGTTTCAGTAGGCAGGGTCTGTAAACACTGGGCGATCGCCGTGCGGAGGGTGGTGCGGTAGGTGCGGGCGCTATAGAAGCCGGCGCGATGGGCGGCATCCTGGACTGAGTCGGAAAAGGTTAATAACTTTTTGTCGGTATTAAAGGGGGAACTGAATAATACGCCAATCAGGGCACTGGTTAGGCTGGCGGACTGAGCCCCCAAAATCGAGAGGCCATTGTCGCTCCGACAGTAGGGGCAATCATTACCGGCGATCGTTACCTTTTGCCCATCTGACCGGGTTTTTGCTTTTTCATTATCGGGAACTTGCACTCGGATCAAATCTGTTTGCCCACAGCCCTGGCACTGTTGGCGATGGGGTGTATTAAGGGTGAAACAGTGGGGACAAAGATTGGCAAGGGTCTTATCCAAGCTGGGATCAGATTCGTCACCGGCGGGAAATAAATAAACTAAATGGGGATGGCGATCGCCGGCAAAGAAGGCTTTATAAAATTCATTAAGGTCATTGAGGCGTAGCTTATTCACCCCTTGTTGCGGTCGTAGTCCCGCCCAGCCGGTGGCCCCACAATGGCGACAATGAAGGACTGGTAGCGCTTTGCTCAGTTCATCGGGTTGTAGATCACTGGAAAACAATAATCGGGGTTGGGGTTCCACACTGGCCACCATGCGCCGCAGTTCCCGAAACCAGACCTGAATACGGATTGTTATCCAGGGCACGATCACCACGCCCCCATCCTGTTTATTAATCGCAGTTCTGGCGATCGCCATCAGGCTAAACAGGCTATCAATGAGGGCATTAACATAGTCTGGTTCAGCATCGTAGGCCAGACCCAGTAAACTAGCTAACTTTTCCCCGAATTCAGCATAGGAGCGGGGGGCTAACCCGCCATTACTCTGATCTTCAAAAAAGCGAAACAGGTTATGGATCAGGGGCAGACGTTTTAAGGTTTTTCCCAAAGCCAATTGCCAATCCGTCGAGATTGTTCCTTCTTTCTCTATGGGTGGACAATATTGCTGGAGCCAAAGTTGGGCTTGGGTAATGAGAAACGCTTGGGGGTCGTCGTACTGTTGGGGTTGTAGCTGGGGCCAGTGGTCTTTTCCGGGCGGTGACACCATTAAAAAATCGACAAAATCCTGCCCTTTTTCTGGCTGTAAAAATTCCTGTACCGTTAAACGGCTTTCAGTAACGAGGGAATCTGTTGTAAACACTTCTTGAAAGATGGCTTCGGCATAGTGCATCATTTCCTGTTGGGTTTCAGCACTGCCCAAAGTAGCAGACGTTCCCACGCAAGTGAGATGATTGGTCGGGGTTTGCAAGTGATGTTTCAAGCGCCGCAGTAGGCAGGCTAAATCCGTCCCTTGGGCCCCGTCAAAGGTATGAAATTCATCCACCACCAAATAGCGCAGGGTGCCCGGTTGGTTATAACGCCATAGGCCCTGATGTTCCGGCTTCATCAACAGCAGATCCAACATTTTGTAGTTGGTGAGCAAAATATCCGGGGGACTGGTGCGGAGGGCGTAGCGGTCGGTAATAATCTGCTCTGGGGTCATCACCTGGGTGGGGTTGGACTCCTGATCGCCCACGTACAGCCCAGCGGTGACATTACCTTTCAAAGCAGGTTGCTGGTAAATCAAGCGAGCTAACCGTTTGGCCTGATCCGTTGCCAGGGCGTTCATGGGATAGATCAAAATCGCTTTAATCCCCTGTTCCCGTCGCTGTTGGCGGCAATGTTCCAAAATGGGCAGCAAAAAACATTCGGTTTTACCCGATCCCGTACCCGTCGCAACGATGGTGGATTGATAATTCGGTGGGCTGAGGCGTTCAAAGGCGATCGCCTGATGGCGGTGGGGATGGAAGCCTAGGGGGATTTCAGGAAAAAACTCACCGGGGTGATTACTGGGTTGGAAGGGTAAACCAATGTTGATGTAGGGGCCTTTATAAAGCTGGTCGGGGGTGGCGAGAAAGCGGTCAATGAAGTCCGTAAAACCGGGGGTAGTTGGCTGAAAGGTGGTGCGGAGATAATCAGCGACACAGTTTTTGATTTGGCTAGCAACAACGGACGGAATCATCGGCAATTAGCCTATTTCAGGGGAAGATATTGAACGCAATTGCTGTGAGCTGATTACCCAAGGGCGATGGGTTATGTTGGGCTTTGAGGGTTTCAACGAGGTCTAGGCGTTTTTTGATGTCGTCGTCGATCGTTTGCTTATGATCCCAATAGTAGGCAAGGGCAGAATAGATTTTGCTGAGGGCAATATGAGGATACTGAAAGTGTAGTTCTTCGGGACTCCAGCCATAGGTTTGATGGTTGGCAATGAGTTCGACGATTTTCATGGTTGTTCCCTCGATGGTAGACACATAATCATCGGTAAGCTGAATGTATTTATAGTCTGTGGCAATTTTAGTCATGGTTTTAGATCCTTGAGATACTCATAGTCTAACCTCGAAAGTTTTTTTAGAAATGTCATTGGGAAATTGATAAGCCATCAATGATGAACCATTCGTGATAAGCGATCGCCACATAGAAGTCTTCTCCAGGTAGGCGATCGGCCACAGCTAGGAAGCCAGAGAAGAAGGGATCGTCGTAGTAGGTGGTGTCTTTTAGAAATAGGGTTAGGGTGTTTCCGTCATCACCCCAGATGGTGCGAATAATAGTGACGTTTTGGTGATGTTCGGCGGCAATGGGCAGTAAAACCCAGCGGCCTTCAATGTTGAAAAAGTCGGGTTCTAGGTATTCAATGGTGCTGTCCCAATCCTCGGGGCCTTCATGTTTTTCGATGATGCGATCCCAGCGGAGGGCTTTGATTTTGTCGAGGGCGGCAGGGGAAAGTTCAGCAAGTTTCATCGGTTTAGGCAATAATAAATCTGGTGTGGGATCGCACAGACAGTTCGTGGAAATCTACTGTCAATAGGGTTAGCTAAGATACGGCATATTCGGTTAGCTTTCGATTAGCAACAGGTTTAAATGCCAGAACAATCTGACTTTTTGGAATGCCAGCAGCTTCTAATTCATAGGCAATGCCATTTTCACTGCCATCGTGCTGAATCCAAATTTTATTGTCAAGGATATCGAGGTGAAGAAAAGTGCCGTAGACACGATATCCATTCTGCCAACCGACTTCAACCAGAAGATAGCGGTCTCGCTCTTTATCCAGAATAATTTCAAATTGTATGTTTTCCTCTTCTCCGATGAAGTCAATATAGTCTTGGAAAATTTTTTCGATGATAGTTTGGTAGCGTTCTTTTAAGGAATCCATTGGACGATCGCCTCCTGAATGGGGTCAAAAGTAATTAAGCGGATAATACTATTTTCAATCAAAATTTCTCCCGCTTCTTCTTCAAATACTGTTTTCCGAATGTCTTCGGCAACGGCAAGATAAAGTGTTCTTTCTGGATCATAACGGCTAAGTAGTTGAAAGTAGAGCATAAATTGTCCCAAGGCTTCCTCCAGATCTTTCATGACAGAAGCGCCGACAAAGCTTTTAATCTCAACAGCAATTTTTTGAGTATCTTTTTCAGCGGCAATTAATCGCTCGGCACCTAAATCAACGAATAGTCTTTTTCCTTTTCTAAGTTTAAGACTGAGTGGATCATGGGTAATTGTCCAGCCGTCTTTGATCAGGGC
>JBJOGT010000395.1:0-2744 GCA_046048115.1 Cyanobacteriota bacterium
CATCGTTCACAATGTTGTTAAGCGGCAATGGTTTGCAGCCATGTTATCAGTGCCACATTCTCCAGTAAAATACACGCACTTCATTTGCTGCTTGTCTTCAAGCTTTGGATTAACTTTTTACCATGTCCACCCCTCGACGCTTTGTTATCGGCGATGTTCACGGTCATTTTGACGCCCTTGCCCAGTTGTTTGAGGCGATCGCCCCTAATAGTCAAGACGGCGTTTATTTTGTGGGGGACTTAATTGATCGGGGCCCCGACAGTGCCAAGGTGGTGGAATTTGTCATCGAAAATAAATATCATTGTCTATTGGGAAACCACGAGCAAATGATGTTGGATGCCATTGGGGGCGGGGCCGTCTCTCCCCAATTATTGCAAGCCTGGCTCTATAGCGGCGGCCATCCCACCCTGGCGAGCTACGATCATCAAATTCCCCAAGAGCATGTGAATTGGATGCAGCGACTACCCCTGTATTTGGATCTGGGGGATGTGTGGCTCGTCCATGCCGGCCTCGACCCCCGCTTACCGATCGCCGAACAGGGGGAAGACCAATTTTGCTGGATTCGGGACGAATTTCATAGCCATCCGCTGCCCTATTTTCCTGACAAACTGATCATCACAGGACACACCATCACCTTCACCTTTCCCGATGTTGAACCGGGCAAATTGGTGGCAGGGGCAGGTTGGCTAGATATTGATACCGGCGCCTATCATCCCAAAAGTTGCTGGCTCACTGCCCTGGAACTCAATGCCCAAGAAGTGTTTCAAGTCCACACCATGAGCCATGCCATTCGTCGTTTACCCCTAACAGAGGCGTTGGTGGTTCTTGATGCCGATTCCCTGCACCGCAAGCGATCCAAGAAAAAAAGTTGGTTCAAATGACAAGGGTTTCCGAGGACAGGCAAGGGATTAGGGGCAGGGAGTCCCCAGGGCCACGCCGCAATAACAAGACATAAATATTATTGCGAGCATCTTCTCGCTGTCCACTAGAATAGGGGGTAATTCTTCAAGCAGGGGTCTATGGCAAGCAACAACAAAGGGGGCACCCTCCTCGTCGGCATGGTCATTGGTGGGCTTATGGGGTCAGTGGCGGGTCTCCTCCTAGCGCCCCGATCTGGTAAGCAAACCCGTCAACTTTTGAAAAAATCCGCCGATGCGTTGCCCGAACTCGCTGAAGATTTAGCCACAACCCTGCAACTACAGGCCGACTCCCTCTCGGAAGTGACCCAACGCAATTGGCAAGGAACCCTAGACCGTTTAAAAGAGGCGATCGCCGCCGGGGTGGAAGCCAGCCAGGGGGATTTTCCCAAACCCGATGAAACCCCAGTCAGGGATATTACGGCGGAAACCCGCTTATCGGATCGTTGAACGTTTTTTTGTTTTTCTTTCCTCTGTTTTGGAAAATCTCCGATTGCCGTGGTCCGGGGAACCTATCTTTTCAAAATTAATGGTTAATGATCTGATCCATCTATTTTTAATGTTTTAGTGATTGTTTATTATCGTTGTTATGACTGAACCGCTCTTCTGGCTGGCCCTGTCCCTCACCCTCGTTTCCGTTAGCCTGACGGCTGTGTTGGTGGCAGCATTACCGGCCTTGCGGGAGTTGGGACGGGCAGCGCGGAGTGCAGAGAAATTATTTGATAGTTTGAGTCGAGAATTTCCCCCCACCCTAGAAGCCATTCGGTTGACGGGACTGGAAATTAGTGAGTTAACCGATGAGCTAAACCAAGGGGTGCAAGGGGTAAGCGATGTGGTGAAGACCGTAGATCGGGGCGTGAGTGGGGCCAAGGGCGGGGTGAAACAAGTACGGGGAGGTACCCGCAAGCTATGGACGGGCTTTAAAGCGGCCTGGCACTCTTGGCAAACCTATCCCGATCAGCATTTTTCTACGGTTAACCGGGAACCTTTCAAAAAACCGTTGGATTGACCTTCCATGGTGTCCCCCCCTGCCATCCCCCATCCAACGGGCCTACCCACCTCGATTGAATAATTTTTTCCATGGTTAATCAGTCAATCCCTGCGATCAATGCTGCACCGTTACTGGCGGAATTAGGGTTCAGCTATCAAGGCACGTCCCGTCCCTGGGCGTCGGTGTTGGTGGATTGTCCCCAGGGCGAGGGTTTTTTCACCTATGCTATTCCTTCTGATCTAACGGTGAATGAGGGGGATATTGTCACGGTTCCTTTTGGGTCGCAACGGTTGGGGGGCATTGTGGTGGGCTGCTTGGCCGAAATTCCGGCGGATTGTCCCGCAGACAAAATTAAGCCCATTGATGATGTGGTGGTGTCGGGATTTTTTGCGCCCCAGTATTGGCAGTTATTACATTGGGTGGCGGAATATTACTGCACAGAATTGATTACCGTCATTCGCATGGCTTTGCCCCCTGGCTTATTGCAACGATCGCAACGTCGCATTCGTTTAAACGGCGATCGCCTACCGGATGACTGGCCGGTGTTTTTGACCCAAGCTTCCCAACAGGCAGCGCGGCAAATTTTAACGTTGCTGGAACAGTCTAAACAGGGGGATTATAGTTATCGGTATTTACAACAAAAGGTGAAGGGGGCGGCTAAGGGGATTCGGGATTTATGCAAACGGGGCTGGGTGGAAAGTTATTTGGAACCGCCCAAACTGGTACAAGCTCAACGAAAAAAAGCGGTCACCTTGTTAGATTCAGGAGAACATATTGACTTAACGGATACTCAACAAAATGTTCTGACTGTTTTACGCCGGGGGGGAGGGGAACTG
>JBJOGT010000396.1:0-2614 GCA_046048115.1 Cyanobacteriota bacterium
AAACAACAGGATCGCTTGCCCGATGTGATCCATAGTCATTATGCCGATGCGGGTTATGTGGGCACACGGCTTTCCCACCAATTAGGCATCCCCTTAGTTCACACCGGCCATTCCCTGGGGCGCAGTAAATATACCCGTCTACTCCTGAGTGGGGTCAGCGCCGAAGGCATTGAAACCCGGTACAACATGACCCGCCGTATTAACGCCGAAGAAGAAACCCTGGGGTCTGCTGAAAGGGTGATTACCAGCACCAACCAAGAAATTGAAGAGCAATACGCCCAGTATGACTATTACCAACCCGAACAAATGGTGGTGATTCCGCCGGGAACGGACTTAGAAAAGTTTTATCCCCCGAAAGGGGATGAGTGGGACTGTCCCATTTTTGAAACTCTGGAGCGCTTTTTAAACAATCCCAGAAAACCGATTATTTTTGCCCTGTCTCGCCCCGATCCCCGCAAAAATATTCACAGTTTAATCGAAGCCTACGGTCAATCGGCTGAATTACAAGCCAAAGCCAATTTAGTCATTATGGCGGGCAATCGGGATGACATTGCGGATTTGGAAATGGGTTCCCAAGAAGTCCTGACAGATTTATTGTTAACCATCGATCGCCATGACCTGTATGGCAAAGTTGCCTATCCTAAACACAATCAACCTGAAGATGTGTGTGCTTTATTTCGGCTCACGGCTTTATCCGGGGGGGTGTTTATTAACCCCGCATTGACGGAACCCTTTGGATTGACCCTAATTGAAGCGGCGGCCAGTGGGGTTCCCATTGTGGCCACAGAAGATGGCGGCCCCGTAGATATTATTAAAAATTGTCAAAATGGCTATCTGATTAATCCCCTTGACCCCAAAGATATTGCAGAAAAATTATTAACTGTTCTGGACAACCCGACCCAATGGCAGGAACTGGCTGAACGGGGATTGGTGGGGGTTAAACAGCATTATTCTTGGTCGTCCCACGTTGAAAAATACCTAGAAATTCTAGATCCGTTAATTGAGCGCCAAGAGGTCTTGCAGCGGAGTGTGCTGAAACGGCGGCCAATTTTGTATTACAACGGGGCGATCGTGACCAGTATTGATCAAAATTTACTCGGTGCGTTACAGAGTGGTTCCACCCAAGACCGTCAACCGTTGGATGAATTGTTAGGGGTGTTGCATCACCATCGTAAAAATGTGGGCTTCTGTATCGCCACAGGGCGGCGCTTGGATTCGGCATTGAAAACCCTGAGGGAATATCGCATTCCCCAACCGGATATTCTGATTACCAGCATGGGCACGGAAATTTATTCTTCGCCGGATTTGGTGCAGGATAAAACCTGGCGCAATCACATCGATCACCTCTGGAATCGCAAAGCCATTTTACGGTTGCTGTCTGAGTTACCCGGCCTGACCCTCCAGCCCAAGGAAGAACTGAGTGCCTATAAGGTGAGTTATTTTTACGACGCGGCGATCGCCCCTAGTTTGGAAGACATTCGCCAATTGCTTTATCAAAATGAGCAAACGGTTAACGTGATTTTTTCCTTTGGGCAATTTTTAGACATTGTGCCGGTGCGGGCCTCCAAAGGCTATGCGGTGCGCTGGTTTACCCAACAGTGGAATATTCCCCTAGAGCACGTGTTGACGGCGGGGGGATCGGGGGCAGACGAAGATTTAATGCGGGGGAATACCTTATCGGTGGTGGTGGCGAATCGTCACCATGAAGAACTGTCCAATTTAGCCGAAATCCAACCCATTTACTTTTCTAAGCAAAAATACGCGGCGGGCATTTTAGACGGACTGGCCCACTACAAATTCTTTTCATTGCTGGATAATGGCTAAATTTCCGATCCCCTTAGCACCAACAGTCTGGGGCAGACACGTTAAGCTATGGAATAACTGGGCGGCATTGCCTAAGGTTGACAGTTTGGGAGCAGGTTAAGTTGCCATGTTGCGTATTATCACCCAGTCCAGTGACATTCTTCAGGAGTTACAACGCTTGCAAGAACGTCATCGCCCTCCTTCCCTATTCCCGATCGCCACGGTTCTCGAACAACTTAACGCCTTTAAACAGGCTGCCAGCCAAAATCCCCCCGCCCAGACCACGGCAGATCGCCCTTTACGGGTCAGTGGTTCCCAGCTAGATGCCGCCTATCAACGCATTACCCCAGAAAAATTAGTGGCCATTCGTCGGGCCTGCCAACAATTAGAGCAAGTCTATGGTCAACAAAAACCCACCGCCCAAGTCACCTTTGGCGATCAGGATCTAGTCAAAGGGCAACGCTATTATCCGGTGAAGCGGGCCGGGTTTTACCTCGAAAACCAGCGGGATGATCGCCTTAATAACTTACTGCGCCAGGGGATGTTGGCAAAGGTGGTGGGTGTCAGAGAACGGGTTTTGGTCACGCCGGGGGATGCACCGGGGGACATTGCCCCAGAGATTTTAGTGGCGGCCCAGGAAATGGGCATCGAAGAAATTTATCAACTGGGAGGGGTAACGGCGATCGCCGCCTTGGCCTTTGGGACAACTAGCCTCGCCCCGGTGGGGTCAATTACTGGAGCGGGATCAGCGGCGGTGATGGCGGCCAAACGGTTAGTCAGTGGCTGGGTCACCATCGATCAAGCTGTGGAT
>JBJOGT010000397.1:0-3508 GCA_046048115.1 Cyanobacteriota bacterium
GAGGGAGGGAATCTCGGTTAGGGATCGGATATAGTTTGATGTTTGAGGGTCATAAATACCAACTGCGCCACTGGTTCCAAAACAAACTGTGTTACCACTACCTGCGACTACGCAGTTACCATTACCGCCCTGACCGGCCTCGGATAGGTAAACACGGCCATCATTAGCGATCACCATTCCCCGAGGATTAGCAAGTCCTGAAACCAATACCTGGGATGTATAAATTCCGGCAGCGGAGGTAGAATTTGCCACAGTGAATAGAGTGGAAATGCTAACGGTCGCACCAAGGAGTATTTTGGAAAAGTTTTTCATGGTCTGGGTAATGGTGGGGGCTGTAACTGCTGCTAAGTTAATAAAATACAGCCAAACACAAAACTAGACAATAATTTCGTTAATGTCAATATTTATGCCTTTGTGTCGGGAATTTGATCGCCCAAATGGGAACCCACGGGGAATTAATCGGGCGATCGGGGTTATACCAAACGCTGTGGCAGCAACATGAACTCGAAAAGGTATTAAGTTGAGGGTGGATGCTTCGGGATTAAAGCATGGGTTTTACTAAATGGGGTTCTCCTTACTGAGGGGTGAAAAATTTACAATAGCCAAACAATCGTCACTGGCCAGAGCCATCTTTTACGTTTTTGACAGCCTTCTTAAATGACCAAATCTTAAATGACCAAAAATTAGTATTCAAAATGTGAATCAATTAAATGTCGGGCATAGGCCAGGGCCTGGGGAATGGTTTGCACTTTCCCCTCAATTTGAGCAATTTGCACCTCAGTTAATAAATGACCAATCAAAGGACTGGGCTTCATCTGGAGTTGATCAATTAAATCTTTACCAGTAATCAATGACCGGGGATGGGCCAGGGGATTAGCCACGTCGAGGTAATGATCTAATAATTCAAACAAAAAGGAGTGGTAGTCGTGGGGGACATGGGCTAAGGAATACAGGACAAAATGGGGAAAATATTTGCCCAATTCTGCAAAGAAGAAATAAAGATGGCGCACCGTTGCCCCCTGCCGTAACCCCTGCAATTGGGGATAGGCTTGCAAAATACTTTGCACGGATCGCAGTTCATGGCGGGAATATTTCAGGCGTTGCAATTCGCTTTCTGCGGTGGTGGGATCGGCGGCCACTAAACTGGCCAATTTGGTAATGGCAATGCCTTTTTTCCCCAATCCTTGGAAAAATTGCTGACGTTCCGGTAACGTTAACTGATTTTTGATGGCGGCGATCGCCAAATCAATACAGCCAATGGCACTCAAAGAACCCAAGTTAGCGTGGGGAAACCAATAACTCAACAAACCATCTTGCCAGGCTGCGAGTAACCATTGACTACCGCGAGGACTGCCCAAAAGATAATTAAATTCCGCCTGTACCCGTTCCGCTGCAACGAATTGAATACGGGGAGCTAATTGTTGCAAACTTATGCGGGTATGGGGTTCCAGGGCAAATTGTAGTTGGGCTGCCTGCCGATAGGCCCGCAATAACCGCAACGGATCATCGGCCAAATTTTCCTGAGTCACCATTTTCAGATGACCCTGTTCTAAATCTTTTACCCCCAGCAACGGATCAATTAAATGATTTTGTTGGAAGTTATAGGCGATCGCATTGACGGTAAAATCCCGCCGAGCCAAATCCTGCTCTAAACTCTCCCCCTCTTGCTGGGCAAAATCCACCGTGCCATGGGGAAAGACCACCCGCGCAATCTGCCGGACTTTATCCAAAATGACAAACCCAGCCCGATACCGAGCGGCGATCGCCTGGGCCGTTTCCACCGCCCGTTCTGGTAGCACAAAATCCCAATCGAGATATTCCCGTCGTCTTCCTAGTAACGCATCCCGCACAGCACCCCCAACGAGACAAGCTTGGGGCGGAAGCAGAGCCAAATCAAAAGGAACCTGCTGACGTAAATCAGACAGTTGGCTCACTGGACAAAGCATGATCAATAATTCTTCCCCCCAGACAGCACGCCCCAATAGGCACAATCACTAAGTCTAAGCTAAAGTAGCAAAAAATAGGAAAAAATTAAGTGTTGTCATGTGTATTTGTGTGAACTGTGAATATGTTGACCGCTGCCTGACCTACCATGCCGTTGAACACCAACACCAACAGCCCCATTTAACGTTGACCCCAGATTTTGATCCCGTTAATCCTTCTATTAATGTCAATATCCGTACCCCCGATAACGCCACCATCGAAATGGAATGGGACGTGGTGGGTTGTGATAGTTTTCTGGCAGATCAGGGCAAATGGAGTCGTTTACGCCCCAATGAACTGGTTCCCACTTAGGCCGTAATCATGACGGCGATCTTCCTGTTTATCTTAACGATGGCGGCTCAGATATCGTTTAAAGCTGACGCCAAAAATTGCGGCACTGCTTGCTCCCAGAAGTGTTAGCGGTTCGGGAACATAACCATTCACAATGATGTCATCCGCCGTGGCAAAACCGTCACTGACACTAATTATCAATTTTTCTTCAGGAAACTTGACCCCAAAAAATTGGGTGGGTTCGCTAACCACTTGAGACCAAATAATTGAGTTACCAGCCAATGAGACGGTCACGGTTGCTGGCATAAATTCTCCCGACTCATTGGTACTAAAAAAGTAACCACCTACAGCCGTAATGACTGGTAACCGGAAGTACCCACCAAAAGAAAGAGAATCTTCCGGTACGTTTGTCGATAAGGCGTTGTTTCCACTAGGAGATACACCAAAAAGCCCAAAGAAAGAAGGTAAAGGATTCCCAGACGCAGAGATAGTGACTGGGGCAATAGGAAAGAAAAAAGCTCGACGACAATCCACTAAATATGGCGAATCAACATAATCATAATCCGGTAACGAGGAAAAATCATCTGTACAATAGTTTTTGTTAGATACAGCATTTAAAAATTCGTCTCTATCGGTAAAAATCGACAAGGCTTGAGCCGGAAAATTAAAACCCAAAACGAAAACAGTAGCAATGAAAAAGTTTTGACCTAACAATGTCCTTTCTTTGTTACGCATGTTGTTAAGTTGGTTAATTTCATGAAAAGTTTTACAAATATAGCAAAATAGATTCCAGCATTGGAAGGACAGTACACAATTTTAAATAAATTTAAACAAATAGTTATGTAGTATATTGCTGGTTCTATTTCGTCCCCTGGTGATAACAAAAACATAAAGACTTGTTTTTAAACGGAAGACTGTAAACATTGAGATTCCAAACGATAGAAGATGGGCGATCGAATCAGCATGACGACAAGGACGAGGGGAAGTAGTATAAGCCGAAATAACAGAGCAAGTAATAAATTCACTTCTAAAGACCCTAACAATCCCGATTGCCAATATTGATACAGCATGGTGACTAAGGTTCCCAGTCCAAGGAGAATAATCGTTATTAATAGAGGTGAATTGCCAAACCCCTCAAACACGATGGGTTGTCTAATTTTATTGATGATGTTTTGAGCAATCCTTTGCCCAAGTGACAAGGTGATTCCCGGTCGCCATAGCTCTAGGGCCAGTA
>JBJOGT010000398.1:0-3389 GCA_046048115.1 Cyanobacteriota bacterium
GTCCATTTCCCTGACTTCATCCAAACCAACGAATATTTACGGGAAGTGCCCTCGGGGATTACGCAAACGGCGAGCCATGGCCATCTGTGGCTGGTGATTCTGAATCCCCAAACCGCCCAAATTTTATCGAAAACCCCCATCATTGAGCGCAGTTGTGAATTTCCGGTGATTAATCCCCAATTAACGGGGCAGGATTGGCGTTATACCTATGTGGCGTTGCAGCGGCAGGGCGTTGAACCGGGGGCGGAATGGTTTGGGGCGATCGCCAGGGTAGATTATCAAACGGATCACATTCTGGAAGCGGATTTGGGTGAAAATAAGTACCCGATGGAACCCCTTTTTATTGCCCATCCCACCGACCCCGATCAGGGCTGGATTATTACCCTGGTTTACGACGGCGATCGCCATCAAAGCGAAGTGTGGATTTGGGATCATGCCCACTTGGATCAAGATCCGGTTTGTCGCCTCGGTTTACCGTCGGTAATTCCCTTTGGTTTTCACGGCACTTGGCGATCGGCGGTTTAGGGAAGGAGCAGACCGGGGCGTCTTGTTAAATTTATGCAAGCGGCGATCGATTATCCCCCCAGGAATTGGTCATAATGTAAAGCTATCAACACTCACTCACACTAAGGCTATGGACGCTGTTGAGGCAAAGGTTCAACATCTTTATAAGTTGGCAAAGGAGTACCCCGATGATGAACGACTCCAAACGGCGGTGGCGGCGGTTAAGTCATTACGGCGATCGCGGGGGAGTCTCCAGAGCTGGAATAGTCGCTATCGGCAGGAGGTGGGGGAGCTACAGTCTGAAATTCAAGTCAAAGATCAAGAAAAGTTAGCGTTAGAGCAGGAATTAGACAAGGTGCAGCAGGAGGTTCACGCCATGGTTGCCCAAAAACAACGTCTGTTGGCTGAACGGGAACGGGTACAGGCAGAATTGCGCCATATTCAAACGGAGGTGGAGTTAGCGGCGGTGCGGGTGAAGGAAACCCATGGTTGGTATGGGAAGTTCACCATTCTGTGGACGTTTATTAATTCCGTCTTTTTTGACGATGGCGATCGCCCTGAGATGGGCAAAATTGAAACATCCGTCAAGCCCGATCCCGATAGACCGCAGATGCAAACCGATCCGGCATCCATTGGCAAGGATCTTTTAGATAGGTAGGTGTTGAATGTCTCGTTTTAGTAATCTGATTGACCAATTGGATGATTTGAATCAGCAGGATATTCAAAATACTTCGCGTTTGTTGGGGGTGACGGCGACGTTGTATGAACGTTTACAGGGGATTGTCAATGCCCAGGCAATGCCAAACCCTGAGTTGCCAGCGGGTCAAGGGATTACAGAGGCGTTTTTAAAGACGCAGTTTGGTTCGTTTGCAGCCGCGAAAAATGCTTATGGGGTTAAGGCGAGGGGCTGGAAGGAGTTGGTTGAAAAGGTTCAGGATAAACCACTGCCACCTTTACCAATGCCCATAGAGAAACGGGTGGAAAAATTAGAGGAATCGGTTGAAAGTTTATCTCAGATCCTGTTGCAATTATTGGATCAAGGACGTTTATTGTAATGGCTAAAGGGTTTATCGAAAAGTGGGCAGGTTCCGGGGAAAATGAACGGGCTAATTACCAGACATTTTTAAATGATTTCTGTGACTATTTAGGGGTAGAAAAATCACCCCCCAAAGGGTCGGCAAATAATCATTATTGTTTTGATCGGGATGTGAAAATTATTGCGCCGAGTGGGGCGGTAACGACCAATTATATTGATTTTTATAAGGAAGGCTGTTTTGTCCTAGAAGCAAAGCAGGGCAGTGAGAGCAGTCGTAAAGGTACAGGTAAACGAGGCACGGCCAGTTATCGCAAGGCAATGAAGCAGGCATTTTATCAGGCGTTACGGTATGCACGGTTTGTGGAGCCTAAACCCCCGTTTTTGATTACCTGTGACATCGGCGATCATTTTCGGGTGTGGCAGGATTTTAGTGAGTCTTGGTTAAGTGCCAATGGCAATTATGGAACCTATGACAGTGTAAAAGAGATTCCCTTTACGGATTTAGGGAAACCGGAGATCAAGGAATTTTTTCACAAAATTTTTACTGATCCCCAGTCGTTAAACCCGGAAAAGATTGCAGCCCAGGTAACGCGGGAAGTGGCAGCGGATTTGGCGGATTTGGCGAAAACATTAGAGGAAACGGCGGAACCCCAGGCGGTGGCTCAGTTTTTGATGCGTTGTATTTTTACGATGTTTGCGGAGGATGTGGGGTTACTGAAGGAGCAGTTATTTACGGAGGCGTTGCAAACCCGTTGGTTAGCCAATCCTCAGACGTTTAAGCCGGAAGTGGAAGGGTTATGGCGGGCGATGAATGAGGGGACAAGTTTTGGCTTTCAGGGCCAATTATTACGGTTTAATGGCGGTTTGTTTGCCCATTCCCAGGCGTTTGCTTTGTCGGTGGATCAGTTACAAATTTTGTTAACGGCGGCGAAACGGGATTGGCGCAATGTGGAACCGGCGATTTTTGGGACGTTGTTGGAACGGGCGTTGGAGAAGAAGGAACGGAGCAAGTTAGGGGCGCATTATACGCCGAGGGCTTATGTGGAACGGTTGGTGCGTCCGGTGATTATTGAGCCGTTACAGGAAAAATGGCAGTTAATTCAGGGGGAGGTGGAAACGTTATTAGAGGAGGAAGAGGCAGCTAAGTCGGTGGCGGCAAAGACGAAAAAACGTAATGAGGCGGCGGATATTCTCAATGATTTTTTGGCGGAATTACGGGGTATTAAGGTGCTTGATCCGGCTTGTGGGTCGGGGAATTTTCTTTATGTGACGATGGATTTGCTGAAAACGTTAGAGCTTGAGGTGTTGAATCGGTTGGGGACGGTGTTGGGGGCTTCGCAGTTAAAGTTGGATTTTGATCAGATTAATCCGTCGCAGTTTTTGGGCATTGAAATTAATCCCAGGGCGGCGGAGATTGCGGATTTGGTGATCTGGATTGGTTATTTACAATGGCATTTTCGCTTGTTTGGCAATTTGCCCCCGGTGGAGCCTGTTTTGCGGGAGTTTAAAAATATTGAATGTCGGGATGCGGTGTTGGCTTATGACGGGACTAAACCGGCGATCGATCCGAAAACAGGGAAGGTTCGGACTCGTTGGGGGGGCAAGATGATGATTCATCCAGTGACGGGGCAGGAGGTTCCTGATCCGAGTGATCAGGTGGAGATTTTGGAATACATCAACCCAAGGGAAGCAGTTTGGCCAAAGGCTGATTATATTGTTGGGAATCCTCCGTTTATCGGAAAATCTCGTCGAAGAGATGCTTTAGGTGATGGATATAGTGATGCGCTAGCTCTTGCATATCCAAAAGTATCGGAAGGTTTAGATTTTGTTATTTTATGGTGGATTCAAG
>JBJOGT010000399.1:0-4212 GCA_046048115.1 Cyanobacteriota bacterium
AAACTTTAACGCCATAGCTCAAGTGCCAAAGGAGCGATCGCCCGCATCCCCCAGACCCGGCACAATAAAGCCTTGATCATTGAGCTTTTCATCAATCATGGCGGTGTAGATGGTCAGGGTCGGATAGGCATTGCTGATCTTTTGTAAGGCGGGGGGCGCGGCCACAATAGACACAATCCGCATTAACGCCGGGTCAATGCCCCGTTCCGTTAACAAAGCCAACGCTTTCATAATCGTTCCCCCGGTGGCCAACATCGGATCAAGCAACAACAAACGGGTTTCCGGTGCAAAGGTGGCGGGCAGTTTATTCAAATACAAATCCGGCTCTAGGGTTTCTTCGTTGCGAACTAAGCCCAGATGGTAAGTTTTTGCCAAGGGTAACAGGGTCTGGGCACCGTCCAAAATGGCTAACCCCGCCCGTAAAATGGGCACCACCACCAGGGGAATATTAGGATTAATTAGTGTGGCCGGGGCGATCGCCAACGGGGTTTGCACTTGGATATCAATGGTTTCGAGCCAATAGCGACTGGCTTCATAGGTCAACCAGCGCCCCAATTCCGTCATGGCCGTTTTAAACAAAACCGGCGGCGTCGTTTCATCCCGGGCGATCCCCAACCAATGTTTAATCAGGGGATGTTCGGGCACATAAACACGCAATTGGGAGGCCATGGACAAATTCCTTAGTATCGCGGGAAAACTAGCTGACTTTCCCACTCTATCAGAGTTGATGGGGGCAAATTTTTCAGGTTAATGCCTCTTCGCTGCTGCCCCGTAATAAACCGGAAATTTCATCACTGTAAGCCAAAAATTCCGGCTGGCGTTTAATTTTATAGGTGCGATCGCCGGGTAAGTCAATTTTGATTTCCCGCTGGATAGTACCAGGGCGGGCGCTCAACACATAAACCCGTTGGGCAAGAAATACCGCCTCATCGACATCGTGGGTAATCATCAAAATGCTGCATTGGAGTCGCTGCCAGATATCAATCAAATATTCATGCATCCGCTCCTTGGTTTGGATATCCAACGCCCCAAAGGGTTCGTCCATTAACAACACCTTGGGATGACAGGCCAAAGACCTGGCGATCGCCACCCGTTGCTTCATGCCCCCCGACAGTTCCCGAGGAAAAGACTGGGCAAAATTGATTAAACCCACCACATCAAGATAATAACTGGCCGTCTCAAACCGTTCTTTTTGGGAACAGCCCTGCAATTTCAGCCCAAATTCCACATTTTCCTGCACCGTCATCCAGGGAAACAAACTGTAATGTTGAAACACCATACCCCGATCAGCCCCTGGCCCTGTGACCTCTGCCCCATCAACTTTAATACTGCCCGTGGTTAATGTATCCAGTCCCGCAATCAGTCGTAATAACGTCGATTTTCCCGATCCCGACGCCCCTACTGCACAGACAAACTCCCCCGTCTGAATATGCAAATTAATATCTTTAAGGGCGACCACCTCGCCCCGCTTCCCCGGAAAAATCTTGTTTAAATTCGTTATTTCTAAATGCATAAGCTGTCATCAGTTTAAATTGCAATAATACTTGGGCTCTTGTTTTTGATTGTACGTCCCCAACGGCTTGAACGGATTAATGGGATTATTCGACAGCAAACAGGACAATGGCACCCTTGTCAGAATAAGTTTGGTAAGCTTTGGATGCAGAGAAGTGTCACTGCCCGTTTAGTAGTGAGCTATTTCCACTGGATTTCGCTTCATAGTCGTACCCATAATACTGCCGCGCAACGTTGACAATTAACCTCACAACCATGGACTTGGCATGATTTTGCCATCTATCCCACACTTTGTTAGCGCACGATCTCTCTATGAAGCCTATTTGTGGCTATTACTCGGCGTTGGTTTGGGGTTATTGCTCTGGACTAGGGGGCGATCTGTGTTTTTCCCTAACACTGAGACGGATGAGGTTTTAACCATCGGTTATGCTAGTTGGTTGTATTTGGGACTCTTGATCGTTGCTAGCTTTTATATTTTGAATTATTACCTCAACTACAGCCGGGTTTTTCTCGATATTTTTCTGTTTGGTTTACTAATTCCACCGCCCTATGTCTGGGCTAAAAATAGTTTTTTTACCGCTTGCGGTTTGGCTAGTCTGGCCTTTTTAGGACTGCAATCCTGAACCGTTGTAAGCAGGCAAAATCAGGGTGTCTTGGCTTAGTCATGCTGATTGGCGATCGCCGATTTTTGCCCTTGAGGGACTAAGGGGCAATTCTCAAAGCCTGCCAACGTTCATCGGCGATCGCCGGCGTGAGTGCTAAATCGGGGGTGCAATAGTAACCCAAGGTGGAAAAAGCAGCTTGATGGGCTTCATAGATCGCTAGGGCTGTTGAAGCGGTCAACAAATACCGCCAGAGTCCTGGTTTTCCTTGCCAAGCGTGGTGATTGGGAGTTGCTTTGAATTTTGAAATTTGATTTAACTCTAGGGTTTTTGCCACCGATAACGCAGGCTTTTGACCGATGGTTTCAAGGAGTTGTTGAAAATAAAAAGAAGTATCTTTGACCAACGCTTCGTAATGAATTTTGATGTTATTGGGCTGGTACCACCAGTGTTGGCTCACCGCTAACAAGGCTTTGGCACCGTCCCCCGTGGCGTAGTTAATAAATTCTGGACTATTAGGGGATTTGCCGACTAGGGAAAAGTCAATCTGTCCTGCCCCTTCTAACCAATTGACGGTGGTGGGTTCGTGGTGAATGAAGTGCAGAATCGACAACAAAAGATCTAAGGGATGGCGAGCCAGGGTAATGGTTTTTATCTGTTCTTGTTCTAGGCGTTGGCAAAATTGGCGATCGGGTAGCCAGTGAATTTGCATTACTACCCTGGGTGGAATGACCGGTTCAAATAGCACTTCCGGGGTATGGGCGGCCCGTTCTTCAAGTTGGTAGGCGGTTTTGAGTAAATGTCTCAGCCAGGTGTTACCACTACGGGGAGAACTGATGATGGCTAGCCGCAGGGGGGGTAAGGGGGGAACAGTAAATGAGGACATTGATGTTCTTGGGGGGAGGTAATGCTATTTTAGATGGGTTGGGGGGCTACCTTTAACACGGCTTTTGAGCAGATGAAAACCAAAATTTTCCGAAAGAATCAGTTAGTGAACGAGGTTAATCCCAATTTAAGGGATATTGCTTACTCTATGGATGCACTCATTCCAGGCATTTATTTGTGGCTGGGGTCTTTTTGTTTGAGATTGGGGGGCAGTGATGCAGAAGACAGTTATCCAGGCACAATACATAGTTTTGCTGGTTTCGGCATCGTCTTTCCTGGCTATCAAATTATTACAACCTATCAAGGGAGTTATGACCCTAGATAAACATCACATTGATGGTCTATCTCCCATAACTTCTAAGATTTTGCCAGCAGAAGTTTTTGAAGGCTTAATGTTTAATGCTGGCTACAGCGGTTACGGCATCCGAGTGGCACAGTAAATTCCTTATAGAATAGGAATTACAGCCGTTTTGTGTGTATCAAGCTGATTCAGAATCCGCCGTATGCCATGGTTGGTTCTGCTCCAGCGAAAGGAAACCGAATCAAGGTTTGGTGGAATCATCCCAATTTTCGTCGTGTTGAAGCAATTTATAGCCCTGATAGAAATTTGGTGATTACGGCTTATCATCCCTAAGCTTTGCAGCTTTTTGTTCTTTAGTGACAATGCCATCAACTCCATCAACGCCCCAAGACGGAAAGGAAAGTGTCAACACTGGCGGTGAGCATTGACAAGCACTAATCCTATGATTACGGATAATTGATTTATATTAATAAACGATTTTCATTGCGATTACTGGGGTACAATTCAGGCAGTTGTTTTTCTGAAATGACGCCCCACCGAGACCCAAACCCTATTTTTGTCAACGCATCACTCTTTTCAGGACATTTTCATGGCTGCTCAAACTGAATCGTTTCTAGATTCCTCTGTTTTGCTGGGGGATGGGTTTTTGGTGCTTACCACTGCCCTGGATCAGGCTTATGATCTGCTCTATCAAGTTTCTCTGAACGCTGCCCTGCCGGATTATTGGGTCACGGCTTTTGGGACGACGTTTGATGTTGCTACGGCTCAGGAATTGGTTTTGCAGTGGCAAAATCGGGATTTTAGCGGGTTTCCCCCGGTGGAGGTGTTGTCTGCTGAAGCGATGCAGGGGGCGATCGCCGCTTATGGCCAAGGGACGAATACGATTTATTTGTCGGCGGCCTTGGTCAATCA
>JBJOGT010000400.1:0-2647 GCA_046048115.1 Cyanobacteriota bacterium
GAACATTTGCAAGAACGGACTCTTGAGTTTATTGACTATTTCAACCGCACTATGGGTAAACCCTTTCAGTGGACTTACAATGGCCAGCCTCGCACTACCTAAGCTGTTGGTCTATTTCTACAGGGCTGCACTAGTTACTCCCACTGTGCCCCCATGGAGCGCCACAATTTTTTTGACTAAGACCAACCCTAGACCGGTGCCATCGTAGCGACGATTGAGAGCACTGTCTATTTGCACAAAGGGTTGAAAGAGTTTAGTAATATCTTCGGGGGCGATACCAATGCCCGTATCCTCTACCGTAATCCAGAGGCGATCGCCGCTAATCTGGGTGGAATCTTCAGAATTAGAATGGCTTTCTAGGGTCACCCCCAGGGTAACAGTCCCCCCTTCCGGGGTAAACTTGACCGCATTATTGAGGAGATTAATTAAGACTTGGCGAAGGCGTCGTTCATCTCCATAAACAGCCGGTAATGAGGGGGGCAATTGACAACGTAGGGTAATCTTTTTCTGTTGGGCAAATTGCTTAACAAAGGTCAGGCTCATTGAGCAAAGGGGTTCTAGCTCTACCGGCACCAAGGTTAATTCGATTTTGTCTGCTTCGATTTTTGATAGATCGAGAATATCGTTGATTAATGATAATAAATGACGTCCACTGTATTCTACGGTGTCTAAACACTGGCGTTGCTTGGGGTTAATCTCTCCATACACTTCGTCCTGCAACGCCTCTGTCATTCCCAAAACAGCATTGAGGGGGGTTCGTAATTCATGGCTCATATTGGCCAAGAATTCATCTTTGAGACGGGTGGCCTTGGCTAGGATTTGATTAGATTGCTGTAATTTCTCCTCTGCCTGTTTACGTTCTGTAATGTCAGTAATGGTGCCAATGATGCGTTGCTGTTTGGCAAATCCATGGGGATAACGTTGCCCCCGCAACAGACACCAGAAAAGTTGCCCGGTTGTATTTTGTAAACGGCATTCACAGGTAAACTCAGCAATGATGTCTTGTTGTTCTTGTTCCTGTAGGGTCTGCCAAAATTGGGGGCGATCGCCGTCAAAAATAAAAAAATCTCGACATTCCACAAAACCCTCGGCGGAAGCTTCCGGTGCAAAGCCTAACCAACGTAAAAGGTTAACATCAACATCCACCATTTCGTTACCCGGTTCCCATTCCCAAATCCACACCCGGGTCGCTTGGGATGCCAGTTCATAGCGTTGGGCAATTTCGACATATTTTTGCTCGGCTAACTTTAAAGCCTGGTCTTGATAATGCTTGAGTTGAGTGAAGATCTGGGCCAAGGTATGCCCCAAAAAACCAATTTCATTGGGGGGTAAGGGCGGTAGGGTAAAAGGGGTTAAGTTATCTTGCTGGGGCAGAGCGCGATGCAACATTGTTAGAGGTCGCAGCACCAACCGTTGGAGCAATGTTGCCATTAAAATTAACGTTAAACTCCCCGCCCCTACCAAAACGGCGATCGCCAATAATGCCGTTGTTCGAGCCTGTCTGAGTAATTGCTGACGATCCATCAGGGCAACCACGGCCCCCCGGCGCGGACTCTGGTTCAGAACGGGGTTGTTGCTATCCAAGGAAGGGAAAAGGGACGGCTGGAACGGCAACACATAAACCATCACAGATTGACCCTCTAACTTGATGTTTTGGGTCGTGGTTTCCCCCGAAATCGATGCCGTTTCAAAGGAGGTCGCTAAATCCGGTGCCAGGGTCTGAAATTGGATGTGCTGACCCTGGTGAATAAGGTCTAACTCATTACTGTGAGCCAACACCATGCCCGTCGGAGACACAATCACCACTTCAATCACTGCCGGCCAAGAAGCATAATTTTGCACTAATCTATCCAACAAGTAAGCATCTTTGGTCTCAATTAACCCTTCCGCCGCAAACTCAATCCCCTGGGCAATTTGCTGGGCTTTTTCTTGGATGTTGTTTTCCGATTGCACCTTTAAAGTGTTGTAAACGACGCTAGCGGTCACAATACCAATGACGGATAAAGCAGCACCAAATCCCAATAACAATTGGCGAGCCAGCGGACGAAGGATTTTATCTTGGGCCTGGGTCATGATGAGGGGGTTTACTGAGCTTGAAAAAATAGATCACCGTTGGCTTGAACATCTTGACGAATGGGGCGTCCGTAGCGGGAATCCCTTGACAATAGCTGCTGGGTCTGATGGGCGATGTCATCAAGGCGACCATCCATTAGCATTTGTTGATTCATGGCCCGATCGCCTTTTTGAAGCCCTTGATAATCTTGGGCAAAGGTTCCGGGCGGCTGATTAAGGATTTTATCCATGGTGGAAAAAACCAAGTCAGGCTCAGCATTAATGGCATCGATGATCTCGAACCACACTCGGAGAAACTTAACAAATTCAGTTTGTTTTGCCTTAATCACCCCAGAACGGGCAGCTAAACCGTCAACAATGATACTATCAACATCGGCGGTAGTATGAATAACTTTGCCACCGATCGCCGCCGCCGTTTCATGGAGACCGGGTTCCCAGAGCACTGCCGCATCAATTTTGCCCTGCTGGAGTAGTCCAATACCCTGTTGATTAGCGACATCTATAATTTCCACACGCTGAAAATCCAGATTATGTTTGGCCAAGGCTTCAAGCAGAATCAGATGGGAAAGGGAAC
>JBJOGT010000401.1:0-3307 GCA_046048115.1 Cyanobacteriota bacterium
GGGTAACAGTAGGTCTAACTCCGGCGTCCCTTCTGGGGGCCAGACCGGCATCACACTGCGATAAATCAGATAAGCGGAGAATAGACCCAAAAAGATGGCACTTTCCGCCACCAAAAAGAGAACAACCCCAAACATCCGCAAGTCTTCATGACCATGGTGGGTTGGGGCTGACTCATGGGAGTAGGTGGTGCTTAAGTTTGAGCTAATGGCAGAACCTTGCATGAAATTTTGACCTTTAACGCAGAATTTTATAGGGAGTTATTAGCCTTGATCGATGAAAAAGCAATCTAGGATAGACAAGGCTAACTATCCCAGACCCTCGAATCGTTTTTTACTAGCTTTTAGCGGCCATGTCGGCAATCAACGTTTCCACACTGTCTTCCTCGTCGAGCAGTTCGGTGTCGATGCCAAAATCATAGGGGCCAGACCACAGTACCGGCTCTTCTTCAAAGTTTTCAATGATCGGTGGCGAAGCCGTTTGCCATTCCAAGGTTAGTGCCCGCCAGGGATTACGGGCTGCTTTTTCCCCTTTAAATAGACTCCAAAAGACATTGATTAAGAAGGGAAAGGTGGAAACCGCTAAGGTGTAAGCCCCGATAGTACTCAGGATATTTAGGGGTTGGAACTCGACGCTATAAAGGGCAATACGGCGGTTCATGCCCAGGAGTCCCAACTCATGCATGGGCATAAAGGTTAGGTTCATGCCGATAAAGGTCAGGATAAAGTGAAGCCGTCCCAGGGGTTCGTTAACCATGCGACCGGTCATTTTGGGGAACCAGTGGTAAAAGCCCGAAAACAGAGCAAAGGCACTACCGCCAAAGAGGACGTAATGGAAGTGACCCACCACAAAGTAGGTGTCATGGACGTGGATATCAAAGGGAACCGACGCCACCATAATGCCCGTTAAGCCGCCAATCATAAAGCTGGACAGGAAGCCGATGGAAAAGAGCATGGCGGAATTAAGGTTAATTTTGCCCCCCCAAAGGGTACCGCACCAACTGAAGATTTTGATCCCCGTGGGCACAGCAATCAGCATGGTGGTGGCCATGAAGAACATCCGCAGCCACCCCGGTGTCCCACTGGTGAACATGTGGTGGGCCCAGACGATTAACCCCAAAAAGCTGATGGCCAAACTCGAATAGGCGATCGCCCGATAACCAAAAATGGGCTTGCGGGCATGAACCGGAATTACCTCAGACACCACCCCGAAAAAGGGCAGGATCATGATGTACACCGCTGGATGGGAGTAAAACCAAAATAAGTGTTGATAAACGACCGGATCACCGCCCCCGGCGGGGTTAAAAAAGTTCGTGCCCGCGATTAAATCAAAGGACAGCAAAATTAAAGCTGCGGCCAAAACCGGGGTCGAGAGCAAAATCAAAGACGACGTGGCCAGCATTGCCCAACAAAACAAAGGCATACTGTGCAGATCCATATCTTTAATCCGCATTTTTAAAATGGTGGTGACAAAATTAATCGCCCCCAAAATGGAAGACGTCCCCACCAATAACAGGCTCAGAATCCATAATTCCTCACCCCATTTACCGCTCAGCAAACTCAACGGCGGATAGGATGTCCAACCCGACTGGGGCGCACCCACAAAAAAGCTAGAAATTAATAAAATCCCCCCCGGCGGCGTCAACCAAAAAGCCACGGCATTTAGGCGGGGAAACGCCATATCGTCTGCGCCGACCATCAACGGAATCAGATAGTTGGCAAAGGCGGCCCCAGCGGGCACAATCCACAAAAAGATCATGATCGTGCCATGCAACGTCATGAGTTGGTTGTACATCTCTGGGGGCACCACATCGGGATCGGGGGTTGCCAATTCGGTTCGCATCACTTCTGCGAAAGCACCACCGACAAAAAAGAACACAAAGGAGGAAACAAGGTATTGAATACCAATCACTTTATGGTCAACGCAAAACGTAAAGTAGTCTGTCCATTTGCGTTGGGGGTGATTGTCTGTTAGGGGTTCAGCAGCAATAGTCATAAAAAATTGGGCAATATTAACGAAAATTCAAACTGCCTCAAAGAGCAGTAAATTTAATCATTAATCAACGATTTGTAATCTTTAACAATATCGTTATTGATTAAGTATTTTCGGTTGAAATTAGAATAAACCGCTACCATCAAAGTCAGTTTTCAACTGAGCTAAGTTAACGGTTTCCATGCCCATCTCATCAACATAGGGCGCAAGATATTGGCGGGGGGTCATTTCGGTTGTGGGGAGAGGGGGCGTTAAAGCAACGGTTTCTGACTCACTTTGCGCCGGAGCATTTTCCGCCACCCAACTGTCATAGTCTTCAGGGGTATGGGCATAAAAGACCGACTTCATACCACCGTGGTAAGCGCCACACAATTCGGCACAGACAACAGGATATTGACCAGGAACTTTGGCATTAAACACTAAATTGGTTTCCCGCCCCGGAATGACATCTTGTTTGATCCGGAGTTGGGGAATCCAAAAGGCATGGATGACATCTCCCGCTTCCATGTTTAATTGCACAGGGCGGTCAACGGGGGCATGGAGTTCTCCGGAAATAATGCCCGTTTCAGGATAAGTAAAGATCCAAGCATATTGAATGCCTTTGACGTCCACCATCAACGGCGTTTTCCCAGTATCGCTGCTATCTAAGCCAATCCCTAGGGCCATGTCAGATCGGCTATTCATGGCAACCATATGTCCCATGTGTCCCATGTGATTATGGGCCATTTGTTGGGGAGGGGAATCCGCCGAGATTTTAGGGTCTAAGCCGCCAAGACTGTTGTAAACCTCAAAACTGTACACCGCTAGGGTGAAGACAATCACCGTGGGAATGGCCGTCCAGAGAATTTCTAAAGGGACATTACCTTCAATGGGTGGGCCATCAGTCTGATCCCCTTTACGACGGCGGAACTGGATTACGCAGTAGACTAATATCCCTTCCACCAAGAGAAATAAGCCGGTGGCAATGGTCATCATATAGTTAAAGATGCCATCAATTTGCTCCGCATCCTCGGAAGCCGCAACGGGCATCAGACCATGATTTTGTCCATACCATAGGCTGATTATCGTGATCAAGACACCGACGATGAGGGTGATGATACTACTCGGAATTTTCACAGTGGACCTCGATCTCTCGGAAAACAAGAAAAATTGCAATTCCCTAACAGGGTAAGGCAATTCTCCAAGCTGGGGGCAGGTCTCAACTCAATTCTTCAGAGTTCTTTAACAATCTTGCCGCCACTGTGACCAATCTTTGGCTATGGGTCGTAGTGGCTATGAATATCTTGGGTGAATTGTAGTCTGGGGTTTAGGGAGAGT
>JBJOGT010000402.1:0-4376 GCA_046048115.1 Cyanobacteriota bacterium
CCTGGGGCACAATTTGCAAGGCTTCATCGGTTGTCCGAATAATGGTTGGTAACATCAGCACCGCCAAAGCAACCCCCCCTGCTAAGGCCGAATATCCCAAAATCCCCGTTGCCACTAATAAACCGTAGGCGAAGACCCCAGCAATAATCGAGGGGACACCGCTGAGAATATTAGTGGCAAATCTTACCCCCCGAGCGATCTGGTTGTCACCACTAAATTCCGACAGGTAAACGGCGGTTAAAACCCCAATGGGGACTGAGATGGCCGTTGCCAAGGAAACCACAATTAAGGTTCCGATAATGGCATTGCCGACTCCTCCACCTTCCAAGCCAGGGGCAGGGGGCAGTTTCGTGAATAAATTCAGATTCAGATTACGGAATCCTTGGAGGGTGACGAAAATCAGAACAGCAAAAAGGGGAATGACGGTTAAGGTCAAGCAGAGTCCCGATATACCGGTCATCAGCCATCCGATGAGGGTTCGTAGGTCAGACTTTTGTTTTTTGAGGTTGGCGACGGTCATGGCATTGAGGGGAATTAGCGTAAGGGCAGGAAAATTAATGAATTCACGCAATAACTGCCTTAATATTTGGCTTTTACTTTATTAACAATTAATTCAGCCAAAATATTGACAACCAGGGTTAAAACAATTAGCACAAAACCGGCATACATTAAGGCGGAGACCTGCATTCCCGAAGCTTCGGCAAATTGATTGGCCAGTAAAGAAGCGATGGTATTGGCGGGGTCTAACAAAGAAGCACTGAGTCTGTTGGAGTTACCGATAATCATGGTCACGGCCATCGTTTCCCCCATGGCACGCCCTAGGGCTAACATGATGCCCCCGACAATACCGGAGAAAGCCGCAGGGATTAGGACACGGAAAATGGTTTCCCACCGGGTTGCCCCCAGTCCCAGGGAGGCTTGGCGCAGTTCCGGGGGTAAGGCGGCGAGGGAGTCCCTGGCGATCGCCGTAATAATCGGCAAAATCATGATTGCTAGGACAATACTGGCGGGCAACATACCGGGGCCAACGGGCTTGGTGCTAAACAGAGGAATCCAGCCAAAATACTGGTTTAGCCATAGTCCAAAGGGTTTAATGAGGGGAATAATGATGAAAATGCCCCATAATCCATAGACAACGCTCGGAATAGCCGCTAGTAATTCCACCATAAATACTAAGATGGTGCGAATATTGAGGGGAATAAAATCCTCACTCAAAAAGACCGCTGTGCCTAGCCCCAGGGGAATCGCAATAATCAGTGCCACCAAGGAGTTAACTAACGTTCCGACAATAATGGCTAGGGCACCGAAATTGTCCGTAACCGGATTCCACGCATTGTTGGTGATAAAGCCCAGACCAAAGGTGGACACTGCTGGCCAAGCCCGGATGAAAATAACTGAGGCGATCGCCAATAAAATCAAGCCAATGCCCAGGGCAAACCCCAGGGTCAAAAACTTAAAACCGGTCTCCAGATTTTTTTCTAGATTGGAACGGGAAGCCAGGGGCGTCGTCCGGGGATAGGATGAGGTCGTCATAGGGATTGGAGGGCAAACAAAAAACAAAACCAGGGAAAGCTAAGGCTGTCAGTAACGGCGATCGCCTTCCCACAGAGAATCAACAACCAAATTACTTAACCGTAATGGTGTAATCGGGGGAGAGACCATCCGCAGCAGCGGCAACCTTTTGGCGAACCACATCTGGTAAAGGCACATAACCCAATGCCGGAGCCATTTGTTGACCTTGGTTGAGGCCAAATTCAATCATGACCTCCATCGCTTTCGCCTTACTGGGGTCATCATATTTGGAATAAAGCAACATCCAAGTATAGGTAACAATGGGATAGGAATCTGCCCCCCCGGGGTTCACAATAAACGCCCGTAAATTTTCGGGAAGTTCCACATTCGCAAGGGTAGCGGAAGCATTTTCATCACTGGGGGTAATGAAGTTACCATCCTTATTTTGGATATCGGCCATAGGAATGCTGTTGTTTTTGGCATAACCATACTCGATGTAACCAATCGCCCCTTCGTTTTGTTGAATAGCAGCGGTTACCCCCTCATTGCCTTTACCACCAATGAATTTACCCTGGGTCGTAGGCCATTCAACGGTTTTCCCTTCACCAATTTTCTGCCCAAATTCCGGACTCATATCGCTGAGGTTTTTGGTAAATACCCCCGTCGTCCCACTACCATCGGAACGGTGAACCACCACAATCTGCTTATCAGGGAGGGTTAGATCCGGATTATCCGCAACAATTTTTGGATCATTCCACTTGGTAATATTGCCTAAAAAGATGTCCCCCATTACCGCTTGGGAAATTTTCAGACCTTCAACACCGGGCAGATTGTAACCTAAAACAATACTACCAGCCGTCATCGGCAGCATCAACACACCGCCGTCCACCTTCGCAATTTCTTCGTCCTTCATGGCCACATCACTGGCCCCAAAATCCACCGTCCGGGCAGTAAATTGTTCAACCCCAGCGCCACTACCCACAGACTGGTAGTTAACTTCCAAATTAGGAACTTCTTGATTGAGGGCAACAAACCAGCCTTGGTAAAGGGGAGCGGGAAATGAAGCCCCAGCCCCTGTCAAAGAAACCGGCGCAGTAATAGCATCCTTGGCCGCAGAACCCGCCTCACTCGGTTGGGTTGAATTGCCGCCACCGCTCTGGGCTGTGTCACCACCGCCACCACAGGCAGCTAGACCAACGGTTAACGCCAGGGCCGACGCGACAGGCATGAGCTGTTTGGACAACTTTTTAATTGGATTGAACGTAGTCATGGATGTTTTCTCGACGCGAAATATCAATCTGGCTAAACAGTTGCTAATGTTACATTCATTAAGCCAGTTTATGGTAAAGAGAAGGTTAAGAAGGATAAAAGAGGGGGTTAATTTTGCGTTAAGTTAACCGGCGGCAAGGCATTAGAATTTTAGGGAAAGCCATATCCCCATGGGGTTTTTAATCGGGATTTTTCCCACCCCCCAGGGCGTGTTTTGTCTAATTTGAGTCATGATTCCCCAACTCCTTATCCTCACCAATTTTCTCAGTTATCAGAATGTCAGCCTCGACTTTCGTAGTTTGCACACGGCCTGTATTTGTGGGGCAAATGGTGCTGGAAAATCTTCATTACTTGAAGCGATTACCTGGGTAATTTGGGGGAAATGTCGCGCCGAAAGGGAAGATGATATTCTTCACAATGGGACCGATTATGGGCGAGTGGACTTTCAGTTTATTAGCAATCATCAGGTTTACAAAATTATTCGTAGTCGCCAACGGGGAAAAAGTAGTGTCCTTGAATTTCAAATCAAAAGCGGTGAGAGCTTCCGCCCCCTTTCTGCCAAAGGCTTACGGGACACCCAGAATGCCATTGTCGCCGCCATTAAATTGGATTATGACACTTTTACTAACTCTGCCTATTTACGTCAGGGTCGAGCGGATGAATTTATGCTGCGCCGTCCCAATGAACGCAAACAGATTTTGGCCGATCTCCTCAAATTAGACCAGTATGAAATTCTTGCTACCCGCGCTAAGGATATTGCCAAAGAAGCCAAGGGAAAAGCCGAGATTCTCGATAATCGTTTGCAGCTTCTCAAGCAAGACTTAGATCAACGCCCGGAAATTGAACACAGACAAGCTCAGTTAATCGACGATATTGCCCAAATCCAAGCACAACAAAAACAAGAAGAATGGCAGCTTCAACAATTGCAAGTTAGTCAAAATCAACGACGAACATGGCAAACCCAGGTAGACTGGCAGCGGGGTCAATGCCAATCATTAACATTAGAAATCGAACGATTACACCATCAAATTACAGAAATTGAGCAACAACAAGGGACGTTGCACCAAATCCTCCACCAGGAATCTCAAATTTATCAGGGATTTTTAACTTATCAAGCTTTACAGCAACAGGAGCAAGATTTTTCGGTAAGCTTGAAGCAATATCAGGGATTACAGCAGCGATACCAAACATTAAAACAGGAATTAATCCAAGCAGAAAATGACTTAAAACGAGAGACGGAACAACAGGTTTTGAGACTAGGGTATTTAGATCAGCAAATAGCGGAATTACAACCTATTTTGCACCAAGAAATAGAGATCCGATCAGGTTTGGTTATGCTGGAAACCGCCAGGGAAAATTTACAAGTTTTGGATCAATTACAGCATCGTATTGCTCCGTTATTAAAACGACAATATGAACTGCAAGGGGAATTAGAAAAAGCTGCGGCCCATCGTCAAGCTCAGTTAGAGCAAAAGCAAGAGATTGTTCAGCAATTACAACAACACATTGCTATGATTCCTGCCTTGAGACAATCCTTCCGAGTGTTAGATCAAGAAATTACCCAACTAAAGAATCAGCAAGTTTACCTCAAACGG
>JBJOGT010000403.1:0-3702 GCA_046048115.1 Cyanobacteriota bacterium
AGTCTCCGGTCAAACCCTCATTGGCACTGACAACCCAGAGTGTGCTTACTACACCATTCCTGGGGTTTCTGGTCTGGCGTTTATGGTCACCAATGGGCGGATTGCTAGGATTGATATCACAGATAAGTCTCCCCTTACTACCCTTAGTGGGGCGAAAATTGGTGATTCAGAAAGTCGCATCAAAGCCCTCTATCCGGGGCAAATCCGCGTTGAAACCCACAAATATGATCGCCAAGGGCACTATTTAATCTTTGTACCCAAAGATGCCGTGGATAAAGATTACCGTTTAATTTTTGAAACCGATGGTAAGGTTGTGACCCGTTGGCGGGTTGGCCGGTTACCGGCGGTAGAATGGGTAGAAGGCTGTTCATAGTCTGGCAAGGTTTGGTTAAAGTCGGGCATCCAAGCACCGCCAAACTGGATCAGACTGCCACAATGTTGGAACCCATTAACGACTATTGGTTTGACTGACTTAATCCTTGCCAATTGGTTTTTAAATAACCGAGGGCGGGGGAGAGGGGGATAGGACATTCTGAGGGAATGGCTGATAGTAATTGGGGCTTTTCTTGTTGATACGATCGCCAGAGGTATTGAAATTTGGGATGGGATGGGGAATCAGAGAACGCCCGCTGGAAGTCATATTCAACCCAGTGGCTAGATCGCGTCAAAATATTCTCCTCTAGTAGCTTTATTAATTCTTGCCAAATGGTTTTAACGGTTAAACTTAATAGGCCATGGGCGATCGCCGTTTCAAGGTGTAAGCACTGATCCCGCTGTTGCAAAAGCTGACGATTATTGAGGGACACTAACGCCGAGAGTAACCCCAGTGAATTTAGGGGGACATGGGGAGCAAGGTCAGTTAAGGTGACGGGACGTTCCGCTAGGGCCAAGACCGTTAAAATTCTCCGCTCCATCGGTGTTAGGGGGCTCAAGGATTCTTGAACCAACGTTAAATGATCCTCGGTGATCCCCAAGGGGTTAAACGTCAAATAGTTTTTCACATTTCCCGCAAACAGGGATTGAATCACAGCATTAACTAAGAGTAAACTCAAGGGGCGATCGCCACAGGTTTGACATAATTTGGGCCAAGCAGATTCCCCGGTCAAGCCTAGGTTTTGGAGCATTAAAGACCCATTGTCCCCCAGACCTCCCAAGCTAAACTGGGCCACCGGCATCCCCGGACGCAACCACCGTTTAATGTCTGCGGGAAGGGTTTGGGAAAGGATTAATACAAGACTCTGGTGGGGAGTTTGGATAATCCGATCAATCAATATTTGATAATCTTGATAAGGAGCTTGATAATGGCCGGCAAATTGTTGAGAAGCAAACAAATATTGCCAATCATCGAATACCAATAAACACCGCTTTTGCCGTAACAAATTAAATAACGGATCAAGGTAATTTTCCAGACTTTCTAGTAAGGAAATAGGTCGTTGTTTGGCCTGGGTTAACCCCTCATCAAGCCATTGCCATAGGCTAAGGGGAGAGGAGAGCGATCGCCAATGAATCCAGTCAAAGTGATCCGCAACGGGGGCGATCGCCTGGGCGACGAGACTGGTTTTGCCACAACCGGGTAAGCCGGAAATAATACCCAAACGGAGGTGGGGATCGGTTAACCATCCGTTTAATTGTGCCTGTTCCGTTTGTCGTCCCCATAACTGCCCCCCTTGGGGTAAACCCGTTAAATGGGTGGGATCAATCGCATCTAAATGGGATGACTCCGTTGCCTCCGTTACCGCAGATTGTTGTAGTAGATGCGGATTTTTACTCACTAACCATTCCTGTAAAATCTCCTGGCCTAAGGTGAATAATGTCTGCCGTCGGTTTTGTTTCCCTAATTCCCCCTCGGCGGCGATCGCAAAGTGATCACATAAATTTTGAATATGTTTACGGACAGTGGCGGTGGAAAGTTTTAATTGCACGGCGATCACCTCATCCTCCGCCCCCTCTAAAAAGGCAATAAACACGGCTTTGGGTTTAGGGGTAAGGTGATAAAACCGCTGAATAAATTTCGCTGCTTCCATAGGTCAAGGTTGCCATTCCAAATACAGCCCAACCCGACTATCTTTGCCCCCTGGAGAATTTTGCTGTTGTAAATCCGTTGCCAAGCGCCAATGGGGACTGAGGGCATACCCCACCGAAAGGGTACTGGTGCCTACCTCCTGACGACTACCAGGGGCCGTAAACATTTGACTTAAACGAATATCCGCTGCCCCAGTACGGGACAAAGTGAGAACAATTTTCCCCCCTACATTGATGCCATCGCTGTGATAATTGCCCTGTTGAACCCATCGATAACCCACCAACGGCGTCACATTGCCGTACCATCCCAAGGGCAACAGGTAATATTGCAGATTACCGCCCCCCGACTGTTGTCCTTGGAAATCCGTTTGATAGTCTGCACTGATGCTCAAGGGGAGGGAACCAATCAACCAATCTTCCACCCCAATGCCCACACCACTCCGTTGATCCGGATCGGAAAAATAAGAATAGCCCAGGCGCACGGTGGGTAAAAATGCCGGATCATGCTGATTGTCTTCAAATAAGTCGGGGGTTTGCTCCAACCAACGCCGCAGGGTCGGACTGGTTTCCAGCAGAGCCGGATCGAGATCAAGCTGATTCTCCGATAACGGTTGCGGTTGCTCAGCCCCGCTGGGTTTGTCGCCCACCAGGCCGATTAGACCCACGGCGATCGCCGTTCCCAATGTTAAGGATCTAAGGCAAAACTGACTGTTTAACCGTCGGCACTCTCTGGTTAGCAAGGCAGTCTGGGCTATGGGATTAAAGGGCTTAATGGTAGGTTTAAGGGGGGACTGGCAGGAATCCTGTGTCGTCATGATACCGTTAGGCACTGCCCATGGCAGTGGTTGCTAATTAATCCTTGAGGAGGTTCCAGGGATTGGGGAATTTCCCGATTGTACTGTACTCTTCCCTCCCCAGAAATGGCACCACAAAATTGATGACACGGGGGGAAATTCAACCGATCTGAGCCAGCACTCGTTCCGCTATCTGGCGATCGCCATTTTTATCTAACTTTTGGGTTAACCGGGGGGGGTTAGGTGAATGGTTGAGAAAATCCCAATTTCCCGCAAAAAAGTCTTGATGCTTAATAATTTGATGTTCGCCATAATTTTGTAAGCCTTCCAATAAAATTGCCGCTTCGGCAAAACCATCCCGCGTTAGGGAAATGATGGGCACGTCTAACCGTAACGCCTCGGAAAAGGTACTAAATCCTGGCTTAGACATTACCCGTCCACAAATTGGCATCACATCCACCGGGCGATAAATCTGATCGGAAACCTGGATCAAATTTGGTAGTTTTGGAGCTTGGCGATCGAAGGTTAGAAATTGCCAATCAGGAAAGGCCTTTAAACCGTCATAGGGAATGGCTTGCAATCCTAAACCGCCAAAGGTTAACAAGATCCTGCGGTCTTTCGGCGCAGTAATACCTAATTTTTGCCGCAAATCCTGTTCCCCAAAGCGAGGATCGCCCCCTGTCAACCCCACATCAACTCTATTGGGAAAAACTGCCATCGGTTCCGCCAGGGGTAAACGCAGGAGCAAATCGGCCTGGGCATAATCCTGTTCAATGGCCGCCACCACTGCCGCAAATGGTTCGCCCCAGTCCCGATAAATAAAATTCCAGCCAAAATTACTCACACACCACGCCGGAATCCCTGCCTGATGGGCGATCGCCACCGC
>JBJOGT010000404.1:0-10129 GCA_046048115.1 Cyanobacteriota bacterium
TCGGTATCGTAGCTGGTCGGACAACACAGGCTGGGTTGTACCGCTTTTGCCCCATCTTGGTACCGTTCAAGGACAGTTTGCTCAATGTCGTAGCGACTCGTCGGGTTGACAGCAGATTGAACCATAGGAACTCCAAAAAGACACGACCTGTCGGGAACAGGCCCCTAAATGACAAACGGATATTTATACCCTGCCACAAACTCGGGCGATCGCGGCTTAATGCCCGCTAAGTTTTTGCTGAATGAAGCCTTGCTTGGCTAGATTGCATGACTTATGATTTTCAAAGGGCGTTTTTCGTTCCCCCATCCTCATCAAACGGCGGTTAATTAGGGTATGACCAAGATTGAAACCAGAACCGAACCCATGGTATTGAACATGGGCCCCCACCATCCCTCCATGCACGGGGTATTACGACTGATTGTTACCCTTGACGGCGAAGATGTGGTGGATTGTGAACCCGTGATCGGTTACTTACACCGGGGCATGGAAAAAATTGCCGAAAGCCGTACCAACGTTATGTACGTACCCTATGTCAGTCGCTGGGACTATGCGGCGGGGATGTTTAATGAAGCCATTACGGTGAATGCCCCCGAAAAATTGGCGGATATTGAAGTGCCCAAACGGGCCCAGTATATCCGGGTGATTATGTTGGAACTAAACCGCATTGCCAATCACCTGCTCTGGCTTGGCCCATTTATGGCGGACGTGGGAGCCCAAACTCCCTTCTTTTACATTTTCCGGGAACGGGAAATGATCTATGACCTCTGGGAAGCCGCGTCTGGTATGCGGTTAATCAATAACAACTATTTCCGCATTGGTGGCGTAGCGGTGGATTTACCCTATGGCTGGATCGACAAGTGCGAAGATTTTTGTGATTACTTCCTGCCCAAAGTGGATGAGTATGAAAAATTGATTACCAATAATCCCATTTTCCGGCGTCGGGTCGAAGGGGTGGGAACCGTTAGTCGGGATGAAGCCATTAATTGGGGACTTTCTGGCCCGATGTTGCGGGGTTCCGGGGTGAAATGGGATTTACGGAAAGTTGATCATTATGAATGCTACGACGATTTTGATTGGGACGTGCAGTATGAAACAGCTGGGGATTGTTTTGCCCGTTATTTGGTGCGGATTCGGGAAATGCGCGAGTCGATTAAAATTATTCGTCAAGCCCTCAAAGGGATTCCCGGTGGCCCCTACGAAAACTTAGAAGCCAAGCGCTTACAGGAAGGCAAAAAGTCAGCATGGAATGATTTCCAATATCAATACATTGCTAAGAAAGTTGCCCCCACCTTCAAAATTCCAGCCGGGGAACACTATGTTCGTTTGGAAAGCGGCAAAGGCGAGTTGGGGATCTTTATTCAAGGTAATGATGATGTTTTTCCCTGGCGCTGGAAAATTCGCTCGGCGGATTTCAATAATTTACAAATCCTGCCCCATATTTTAAAAGGGGTGAAGGTAGCCGATATTATGGCGATCCTGGGCAGCATTGACATCATTATGGGGTCGGTAGATCGTTAAATGGTTTAAAAAAATTACACTCAACTTTCTAGTCCCCCGTTCCAAACGACGGGGATTTTTTTGTTTGTCTTGATTTAATAGGGGAGACTGACGGGCGATCACCGTCCTAGGGGTAAGGCCATGAAACCTTAGGATTGACGACGGGCTTTAATACCATCCATAAACCGATGCAAATCAAAATATTCCGCCATTAATTTTTGAATACATTGAACTTTAATCGGTTCTTGCAACCGCACATTCCCAAAGGCATGATCAACAATTTCCACCGTAGTTAGGGTATCTTGATTGACGGACAAAATGGGAATCTCTAAATCGTTAGCCCGGCTAATAATCAAAGGTTGGGGGGTCACATGGCCGGTCAAAATTAAACAACTGGTGGAGGTTTCTAACGCCGCTAATTGTAAATCGGTGCGATCGCCCCCTGTGACCACGGCTTTATTTTCCCCTTGGCGGAAATATTCCAGGGCCGAATTAACATTCATGGCCCCAATGGTCAGGCTTTCCACCATCAAATCCTGATGATCTTCACTGCATAACACTTTGGCATTGAGTTGATGGGCCAGTTCCCGCACACTGACACTCCGCAACAGGCGGTCTTCGGCCAATAAACCAAATACAGGAATACCTCGACTTTCCAAAAAGGGCTTAACCAATGCTTCCGTTGTGGTCAACACATCAGGGGGAATATCATTAATTACCACCCCCATCAAACTATCCCCCAGGGTTTGTTTCGCTTTAATCAGTCCGTCAACCACCAGGGGAGAATGGTAACGGGCCACCAGTAAAACTGTAGCATTAATTTTGGCCGCTAATTCCGCAAATGATAACCCGAATAAACTGCCTTCCCAGAGGTTACCTGGCCCTTCTAGGATGGCTAAATCCGCATCTAAACCGGTTAGAGACTCCTGTAGAGCATCGGCATAATTGCACTGATTTTCCCCCCGCAGGCGTTGGGCAATGGTCTCTTCATCCAAAAATACCAGGGGTTTACGCACTTGGTTGGCCGTTAGTTTCAGACTTTGGCTAATGAACTCAATGTCTGCTTCTTCCTTGGCCAGATCATCGGTGTTCATCGCCGTGCCCACGGGCTTGCCATAGGCGATCGCCATGCCGTGTTGATGTAACAAGTGAGCCAAACCCAGGATAATTCCTGATTTACCACTGTAAGGCTCTAACGATCCGACTAATAAGCATTGGGGATAATTGACCACAAAAACACTCCTAATTTACCGCTCCCTGCATTGTCTCATTCCCAGTTAGCTTCGGAGCGGTCTTATAGTGAAGGAATTAACTGGGATTTGGACAAATTTTCCCAGGGATACCTAGCCCCTTGGGCCAGGATTAAGCGGGGGACGGCGCCGGCGCTTCGTCAACCCGTAACAATTTGCGATAAAAATTTTGGGGAAAATCAATGACTTGGGTGTCTTCGTGGATAGCGATGAGGTCAATCAGATAATCCATAAATTCCGAGTTCAGCACGGTCATTTCGTAACTCAATTCCGCCTGTCCTTCAAATTGCACCCGACAGCGGGTTAACTCCGACGGTAGGCGGGAAACAAACCAGGTAGCCGCAAACACCAATCCTTCTCCCCCTTCAATTTGCCGTGCCCCTTCCACTTGTCCTAATTGGTAGAGAGCCAAGGCCAAGGGGAGCAATTTTTGTTTATTTTTATCGGGGTAGTAGGGCTGATAAACAATCACGTCTTTTTTGTCGGCGGGTTGGAGTTGACTAATCACAGTAGACATAGGCGCAAGGGGACGGATTTCAGACGTATCTCTACAAATATACTTCCCTCCTTTGACCTCCGCTCACTTACCATGGAAAAAATTGATGGTTTTTCCTGCGCCCCTAACTTATGCATGAAGTGAGTTTGATGGAACAAACCCTGGCGATCGCCGTGGAGCAAGCCCAGCAACACCAAGCGAGCCGTATCCATCGGTTGACCTTAAAGGTGGGGCAACAGTCAGGGGTAATGCCAGAGGCGTTGGCCTTTGCCTTTGATGTGGTGAGCCAGGGAACGATCGCCGAGGGAGCAACGTTAGAATTGGTGGCAATTCCTGTGACCTGCCGCTGTGAACCGTGCCAAACCGACTTTCACCCCCCCGACTGGATTTACCGCTGTCCCCAATGTGGGCAGATTAGCCAACGCATTCTGAATGGCAAACAGTTGGAACTCGCGTCTTTAGAAATGGAGTAAAATTTGACCTCCTCGTCCCTTCTCCCTCTCCGTATCGGCATCATTGGTACGGGCTATGCGGCCCAACGTCGGGCCGAGGTTTTACTGGCGGATTCCCGCGCTCAGTTAATGGCCGTTGCTGGCCATAGCGAGGCAAAAACCCAAGACTTTTGTCAACAATTTGGCATTCAAGCCGCTGATTCCTGGCAAAACTTGGTTGCCAATCCCGATCTGGATTTGGTGATTATTGCCACCATTAACCAACTCCATGGGGCGATCGCCGCAGCGGCACTACAGGCAGGCAAGCATGTGGTATTGGAATATCCTCTGGCGTTGGATTATGCAACGGGTCGACAGTTACAGGCTTTAGCCCAGCGTCAAAACAAGCTCCTACACGTCGAACATATTGAACTTTTAGGCGGTGTCCACCAAGCCATTCGCCAAAATTTAGACCGCATTGCCCCGGTCTTTTCTGCCCGCTACAGCACCATTCAACCCCAATCCCCTGCCCCCCAACGCTGGACATACCACCATCAACAGTTTGGGTTTCCCTTAATTGCGGCCCTGTCGCGCCTTAGTCGGTTTACGGATTTATTTGGCTCGGTGAAAGCGGTGAGTGCCCAGTCCCAATTTTGGACCCAAGCCAATCCTGATTATTTCCGGGGCTGTTTATGTACTGCCAATTTACGCTTTGCTTCCGGTCTAATGGCGGAGGTGGTTTACGGCAAAGGCGAAGTTTTTCATCACGGAGATCGCACCTTTACCATTTACGGCGAAAAGGGCACGTTAATCTTTGTCGGGGAAACGGGGGAACTGATTCAAAACGGCAACACATCGGCGATCGCCGTGGGCAGTCGTCGGGGCCTATTTAAACAAGATACGGAAGCGGTCTTGGACTATTTTCAGCAGGGGAAACCGTTATATACCAGCATTGAAGCCAGCTTGGAAGCGTTAAAAGTTGCGGATTATTGTGCCCAAGCCAGCCACAGGGATCAAATCCTAGCCGTAACGGATTAACGCAGTGGGAACGTCCCCCCCAGCCTGATAAAGTAATTTTCAGGGCCGCCATTGTCATTATTCCCTCACCTAACGCCATGACTGTTTCTCCTCCCATTAACGAGCAATACCGTTACCTCAAAAATTCTGTCGAAATCCCCACCCGCTGGTTGTTCGGCCCTGGCCCCTGCAATGCCCACCCGAGGGTGTTGGCGGCCATGGGTTTGCCGTTGATTGGTCACCTTGATCCCGATTTTCTCAAAGTCATGGACGAAAGCCAAAATCTGCTCCGCTATGCCTGGCAGACCCACAATCGAATGACCATTCCCATTAGTGGTACGGGCAGTGCGGCCATGGAGGCCACTTTGGCCAATACCATTGAGCCGGGGGATAAGGTTTTGGTGGGGGTAAAGGGTTATTTCGGGAATCGCCTGGTGGATATGGCCCAACGATACCGAGCCGATGTCTGCACAATGAAGAAATCCTGGGGAGAAATTTTCAGTTACGAAGACATTAAAGTGGCCCTAGAAACCCACCGACCGAAGATTTTAGCCCTAGTCCATGCGGAAACCTCGACAGGGGTGTGTCAGCCCTTGGAAGGCATCGGGGAATTGTGCCATCAATATGATTGTTTATTACTCGCTGATACGGTCACCAGTTTGGGGGCAGTGCCCATTTTTCTGGATGATTGGGGAGTGGATCTCGCCTACAGTTGCAGTCAAAAAGGGTTGGGCTGTTCTCCTGGTGCGTCCCCCTTTACCATGAGTGACCGGGCGGTGGCTAAAATGCAAAATCGTCAGGATACGGTGCCTAACTGGTATTTAGATGTGTCGTTGTTGAGTAAATATTGGGGCAATGACCGGACCTATCACCACACTGCGCCCATTAGTTTAAATTACGGCCTGCGGGAAGCCTTAAAATTGGTGGCGGAAGAAGGCTTACAGGAGCGGTGGCAACGCCATCGGCAAAATTCGGAAATGCTCTGGCAGGGTTTAGCGGAGTTGGGTCTAAGCTGCCATGTACCGGAGTCTTACCGTTTGGTGTCCTTGACCACGGTGAAAGTCCCCGATGGGGTGGATGCCAAGGCGATCGCCGTTCAGTTGCGGGAAGACTATAACATCGAGATTGGGCTAGGATTGGGAGACTTAGCTGGTAAGGTTTGGCGCATTGGTTTGATGGGGTATAACAGCCGCCCGGAATGTGTGTTGTTGCTGCTGAAGGCGTTACAACGGGTGCTCACCGCTTAAATAAATAAAAAGGTGGGTATTTTTTTGAATGGGTAATTTTTTTAAATATCGTTTGCACAAACTGTTTTAAAGTTTTGGATTTATGAGCAAAAACGAACGCCGTGTTTTCCTATTAGATTTTGAAAAACCCCTCTATGAGTTAGAGGAAAAAATCCATCAAATTCGTGATCTGGCCCAGGAAAAAAATGTCGATGTCTCCGAGCAATTAAATCAACTCGAAAGTCGGGCTGAACAATTACGGCAAGAAATTTTTAGCAATCTTAACCCCTCCCAACGGCTCCAATTAGCCCGCCATCCCCGTCGCCCTAGTACGTTGGACTATATCCAGGCGATCGCCGACGATTGGTTTGAAATGCACGGCGATCGGGGGGGCTATGACGATCCGGCGTTAGTCGGGGGCGTGGCCCGCATTGATAACCGTCCGGTGGTAATCATGGGCCATCAAAAAGGCCGGGATACCAAAGATAACGTGGCCCGCAATTTCGGTATGGCCGCCCCCAACGGTTACCGTAAAGCCCTGCGCTTGATGGAACACGCCAATCGCTTTGGAATGCCCATTATTACCTTCATTGATACCCCCGGTGCCTGGGCTGGTATTGATGCCGAAAAATTGGGGCAAGGGGAGGCGATCGCCGTTAACCTACGGGAAATGTTTGCCCTAGATGTGCCCATTTTATGTACCGTCATTGGCGAAGGGGGTTCCGGGGGGGCGTTGGGGATCGGTGTTGGCGATCGGGTATTAATGCTCGAACACGCCGTTTATACCGTGGCCACCCCCGAAGCCTGTGCCGCTATCCTCTGGAAAGATGCCAAAAAATCCGACAAAGCGGCGATCGCCCTCAAAATCACCGCCGAAGATTTACAGAAATTACAGATCATCGATGGCATTATTCCCGAACCCTACGGAGCCGCCCATGCTAACCCCCTCGGAGCCGCCGCCAAACTCAAAGAAGCGTTAATGTTTCACCTCAACACCCTCTCCCAACTTCCCCCCCACGAAAGACAGGAATTGCGCTATCAAAAATTCCGCCACTTGGGCCAATTTCTAGAAACCCTTGCCTAAGCTCATTTCCGCCGGGGATCGCTGGATGGTATAATTACCACAGTGTAGACGTTACATTTCTTAACCCTGCCTTAATCTACCGTTGTTCCTTGGTTCGTCTCCCTACGAATTGATCGGTATGCCGCTGTAGTTCTTGGTTTGATCTCTTTGCTCATTCAAATTTCGTCATTGACGGGATCTTGTCTTCACAAGAAAGTTCCTCGGGAAATAGGAAAGAACAATTTCGCCCTAGTCTGGCATTGAGAAATGTGAATCGATTTTTTAAAAAAATTACCCAATCGAGTAAGCCGTTTGAGAACTAAATTTTAGACGGTGAGCCGATTCGGTACGATCAAGGTTGATATTTTCCTTGCATTCTTCTCCCTTTTAAATTTACTATGACCATTGCTTCTTCCAATTCAATCAATAACGGCATGAACACCGGCAAATTAGTCAATCAAGTTCCCTCCCTTCCTGATCGTAATACTCACAATGGGCAGCAAGTCCAATACAGTCCAGAGAAGGTAGAGGCAAACAAAGAAAAAATGATGGATGCGGTGCAGGTCATGCTCGAAGCAGTGGGGGAAGATCCCGAGCGGGAAGGATTATTGAAGACCCCTAAACGGGTAGCCGAAGCAATGCAATTTCTAACCCAAGGTTATGAACAATCCTTGGAAAAGCTGGTTAATGGTGCCATCTTTGATGAAGGCCATAACGAAATGGTCTTGGTGCGCGACATCGACTTTTTTAGCCTGTGTGAGCATCACATGTTACCCTTCATGGGGAAAGCCCATGTTGCCTATATTCCTAACCAAAAAGTGGTGGGCTTGAGCAAATTGGCCCGCATCGTGGAAATGTTTTCCCGTCGTTTGCAAGTGCAAGAGCGCTTAACCCGACAAATTGCTGAAGCGGTGCAAGAAATTCTCGATCCCCAGGGGGTAGCGGTGGTCATGGAAGCCTCCCACATGTGTATGGTGATGCGGGGGGTTCAAAAACCGGGGTCTTGGACAGTGACCAGTGCCATGATTGGATCTTTCCAAGATGAGCAAAAAACCCGTGAAGAGTTTCTCAATTTAATTCGCCATCAACCCAATTTTTACTAGGTTGGTCAACCCGTCGGAGTGAAACTACCTAGCTCTGACTAGGTCTAGGGGATTGCTTCAAATTTCCCCCCTAAATCCCCAACTTATTGGGGGGCTTGCAGACCTTGATAAGCCAACAATCGCTGAGGCAATCATTGATGATTGTTGTAATCCCGGGCGTTGGCATCGATAACGTCTTGGGTTTCAGGCACTTCAGGGTTCAATTCATCCTTAAAGCCCCGCAGGGTTTTACCTAAAGCCCCTCCGAGTTCGGGAATTCGTTTGGGGCCAAAGATTAATACCAGGACCCCCAAAATAATTAAAATTTCTGGCCAACCTAATCCAAACATGCTTGCGTCCTAGTTGTGCTTATACAGTGCTGTCATTGATTATGTCATCAAAGTCCTTGTATCGGGTTTATCCGCCCCACCGCTTTCGACAATGTCTAAGGAACAAGCACTGGGTCAAGGGGGGCTTGACCATCATCTTCAACGTTAGTGATTCTCAGAACCGTGGCGTGTGATTTGAATATAACCCCCGATCGCCAGCTTGCTAAGGGTCAATGGGTGAAATTAATTTGCGGAGCCAGTTATCAAGATTTACCGGCCATCCGTAATTTGGCGCTGGTTTATACCTTGGTGGGGGTGGATTGTGTGGATTTAGCTGCCGATCCGGCGGTGGTAGCAGCGGCCCAGGCCGGGATTCAGGCAGCCCTCACTTTATCAAAGCAATTTGGGGAAAGCGTTAAAACCCAAGCCCCCTGGTTAATGGTGAGTCTGAACGACGGCGAAGATCCCCATTTCCGTAAAGCTTATTTTGATCCCTCTTGCTGTCCCCCTGATTGCCCCCGGCCCTGTGCGTCGGTTTGTCCGACCCTGGCAATCTCACCGCTATCCGTGGCGCAGTCTTCTGTTTTATCCCAACCCCAACATCCCAGCGGGATCAAGATGGAGAAATGTTATGGGTGTGGGCGTTGTTTGTCCCTTTGTCCCTTGGGATTGATTGAAACCCGCGCCCAAGCTGCTGCGGTGGAGACCCTTGTGCCCTGGCTGCAATCCGGTCAAATTGCGGCGATCGAAATCCATACCCAAGTCGGCCATAGAGAAGAATTTCAACATCTCTGGCGGACTCTCCAACCCTGTTTTACCCATTTAAAGGCGATCGCCATTAGCTGTCCTTTTCACCCTGAGGTAATTGCCTATCTCCAAGGGTTACATACTCTAATTCAGCCATTGCCCCTACCGTTGATCTGGCAAACCGATGGGCGGCCGATGAGTGGGGATATTGGCCGGGGAACCACCAACACCTGTATTTACTATGGGGAACAGGTCTTAAAGGCGAAACTTCCGGGGTACATACAACTGGCTGGGGGAACAAATGCCTATACAATTCATAAGGTGCGAAATCAGCAACTTGCGATCCATGGGGTCGCCTTTGGAGGTTGTGCTCGGACATTATTAAGTCCGATTTTGCAGCAAGCGGATCGCCGCCATCAACAAGAGCACAGAACGGGGGAGGTTGAGTTGGAAAGCTATCCTGATTTATTTCACCAGGCGATCGCCCTAGGGAAAACCCTAGTCTTGCCTTGGAAGCAACCCTTGGAAACCCTCGCTGAATGAAATTTCTCGTTATTGCCTCCCCCCTAAAACCCGCCAGCAATGCCAAATGTTTGCCAAATAATTACAAATATTCAAACCTTAATGGTCGATAAGAATGGCGAAGGCACTTTAGGGAAAATTGCGTTGTAAAACTATCGGATGCTAACATCTTTTGTTCTTTGCACCTTTTCCCCAGGGAGGATGAGCTTGGGAAACTCAGTGTATTTTTACCAAAAGTTGCCTAAGCTGTCACTAGCACTTTTTGGTCTGAATTACTTTCTTCCATTGCCCGCAATTGGGTCAAAATAGCATCGACATTTTTCTTGGCATCGCCGAACAACATTTGGGTGTTGTCTTTATAAAACAGGGGATTTTCCACCCCGGCATAACCGGAGGCCATACTCCGTTTCATCACCACCACTTGCTTAGACTTCCACACCTCTAACACGGGCATGCCGGCGATCGGGCT
>JBJOGT010000405.1:0-5828 GCA_046048115.1 Cyanobacteriota bacterium
CGATGAATAATTTATTTACGGTTTTGCTTATCGAGTAGGCAGACCAGCTCACGCATCGGGACTTTCTCGGACTCCCAAACTTTCCCGATCAATTTGAATGCTTCGATGCCCAGGACACCGACCCCATCAATCTCGGAAAAGGCAACTCCGGTTGCTTTAGCTACATCCCTCCATAAGTTTTTAATAAATCCGTCTTCCATTCCCAGAAGAAATCAGCATCTTCTTTGTCAATGTCTAAGAGAGATGATTTTCGATAAATTTCGAGCATAATATTGCCCATTACTTTCTCTCCTAAATTGTTGAAACCCCACATCAATGAGGCTTCGATCCGATCCCTATCGCGACTTTTTAATGCCTTAGAGAGACGGACAATGAACTTGTCAATGCGTGGGTTTTTGTGTGCGGAAAATCCTTTGCTCATGGTGTTTAGTTGGGTGAGAAAAAATGTAATCTTGAACTTTGTAAGTGGGGTTTGAGTAGTAACAAAATGGGTTTAAAACCCCGTCCTTCAGGACGGCTTTATCAGGCTTTTAACGTAGTCCCTTAAAATTTCGGACATTGAAACCCCTCGTGTAGCTGCGTATATCCTTAGGGGCACTGGGAAAGTAACGCTTGGGGAGAGAACCACCTCTGTTTAGGGCTTCCCAAGGAATCCGAAATAAGTGGACTCAGTGAACCAAGAATCCCTGTCGTTCACGGCGGGGAGTGTCAATTCTGACGTCTTAACCCATAAACATCTCTTACCAAATATAACGGTCTTTCCTTCGTTTCTTCATACACCCGCGCCAAATATTCACCAATCACCCCTAAACTAATCAACTGCACCCCACCCAAAAATAAAACCGCCACCATTAACGACGCATAGCCCGGCACATCCACCCCTAAAATTAAGGTGCGAACGACTAAATAAAAAGCATACAGCAAAGAAACCGTGGAGACTATTAACCCCAAATATGACCAAATTTGAAGGGGAATAAAACTAAACGATAAAATGCCATCCAAAGCAAAATTCCATAGTTTCCAATAATTCCATTTACTCGTCCCCTGACGTCGGGGTTCCCGATCAAACATAATCGCCGTTTGGCGAAAGCCTACCCAGGCAAATAAGCCCTTCATAAAACGGGTGCGTTCCGGTAATTGTTTTAACGCTTCCACCACCTGGCGATCCATTAAACGAAAATCTCCCGTATTAGGGGGAATTGTTATTTTTGTCATCCGGCCAATGGTTTGATAAAACGCCGATGCCGTCCATTGTTTGGCAAAAGACTCCCCCTGGCGCGATCGCCGAGTCGCATAAACCACATCAAATCCTGCTTGCCATAGCGCAATCATCTCAAGAATTAATTCCGGGGGATCTTGTAAATCTGCATCAAGGGGAATAACCACATCTCCAGTGGCGAAATCAATACCTGCGGTTAAGGCAATTTCCTTGCCAAAATTTCGGGACAAATTAATTACTTTAATGGCCGGTTCTTGATGGTGAAATCTAATTAACTGCTCTAGGGAGCGATCGCGGCTACCATCATTAACACAGATAATCTCATAGGGTAAATTGGCTTCACGGAAAACATCTAGTAACCGCGCAAACAAATATTCAATACCGTCTTCTTCATTAAAAATAGGGACAACAACGGAAACTAAGGGGATTGCTTGGCGACTTATTTCCCTGGAACTGGGGTTACTTGATTCCGGTGAATTTGACATTATTTTTGTGTCTAAAAAACAACAATAGCGACGATCCGATCAATGCCAACCAAGCCAAGAAACTAATCCAATTTGCCCACACTAAGCCCATAAATTTAACCCGGACTTGATGTTTTCCTGGGGGTAACTTAATCCCCACCAGATTAGTGTCCCAATAATTAGTTGGAAAACCAGTGACTGGTTGATTATCGACCCAAATCCTTAGCATTCTAGGGTAATAAAGAACTGGCAATTGGGCAACTTCAGCCTGTCCATTCATCGTAATCGTACACTGAGTAGTATTAAATATTTGTTGACAATCTTCCCGGACTTTTTCCACCGGCAAGAGGGTTTTTGCAGGCGGTAAATCGGCAAAGGCTAACTGCTTTAGACGAATATAAGGAGGATTGCCATCTTTGGTTTCCCCTTCAAAAGCAAATTTAAGCTTAAAAAAATCATCGTTTGGAGACAGGTTTTTAAAGGAAATCCTTGCATTAAGTTCCTCGTGATCTAGGGGAACCACCGCCATTGTTTTATCATCAAGCAAGATTCGTAATTTTCCTTCCTCAGTAATACTTTCAGGGGGAACATCACCCTTGATGACTAAAGTGGGTGACTCATTGGCTAGCCAACTTGGATAAAGATTATCAACATCTAAAACTAGGGGTCGATTAATGAAAATATCCCAACTTGAATAGCCTGGTATCCAACCTTCATGGGAAAGGCGTAATTCTGCATTGCCATAAAGTGCTTTAACAGGAGTTCTATAAAGGTAGTCTAATGCTCCTGAATAACGGAAATAGGGTTCCTTAAGTAATTCATCAACCGTTACTGTTCCCTTCGGTATGGGTAACCAAGGACGACTGACTAGGACGATTAATAATGTGCCAATAATCAAATGGCGACCTTCCAAACGACGGCGAAAAATCCAAATAATAGCAACGGTTGTTAATAATGCCCCTGACCACATCACATGGGTTAAAAAGCGAAAAGTAAATTGCGTTACCCATAATTGTTTAGGCAATAAATTCCAAATATTAATGGGACTCCAAGTGAAGAAAACCGATAACAAAAAAATGCTTAATAACGGAGTGATCCAAGGCTGGGCGCGGACTAAATTAGCAGGCTTGGCCTGGTGACTAAAATGGTAGTAAATCGCCGTACCAAAAGCCGCGAGAAAAATCCAACCGATCGCCGGATGTAAACCATAGGTAGGCGCGACGCCCAACTCCGTGGGTTCCGAGGGCATGGAAGCGGGGGAAATTAAATTAGCCAGGGGGGTCATCCAATTGGTATCAAAGGGATTGATCACTTCAATTTGTTTGCGGATGGATAGGGTTTTTGACTCCAAAACCACCGGGGCTAGAAAATATAGGGCTAGTAACCATGCCCAGCCATAACTGATCCCTATAGGTAACAATTGACGCCAATGAAGTTTTGGTTGTTGCTTAGCCCAAAAAATTGCCCCTAAGATAATAAAAAATAAGGAACTATAAACAAAGGTAATAATATGAGTGGTCGCTAGGCAAAACCAGGCGATCGCCCCTAGAATCATCCGCCAAAATTTGGGTTGATCAAAGGTTTGGAACGTATAAAATAACGCAATGGGTAAAAGTCCTTGGGCAACGGCTTCGGTAAAAGCGCCCCTAGCATGGATATTATTTAAAAAATAGGGGGCAGACATATAGGCGACCCCCCCTAACATCGACGCAATGGGCGATCGGGTCAACCAATTGCCAATGCGATAGATAAAAATCCCGCCGCACCACAGCGCTAAGCACAGGATAATTTTGTAGGCACTATAGGGATTAGTGGGAGTTAAAAACTTATAAATGAGTCCCCCCAAGGTGTAGGGAAATTGACTGTAAAATTGAAAACCGGGATAGCGTAACCCAAAGTTTTCTAACGGTGCCACTCGAATGGGAAACTGACCTTCCTCTAGGGCCATTTTGGCTTGGACAATGTAACCAATGTGGGAGGTATGATCATTGATGGAAAAAATGACCTTCGACGATGCCATAGGGGCCATCAATGCCAAGGCAATAAAGGCAAATAACAAAGAAATAAGAAGAAAGTGACGATTTTTATAACACCAGGATCTTATACGTAAAACCCAGGCTAGGTTCGTAAATTTATTTGATGCAATTACGATTTCATGGCGTAGGGTAAAGGCCAAGGAAATAATACCTAATGTCAATAAATTTAAACGAATTCCCCTTAAATCCTGGGCCCCAAACCAAGATTCCCAAACACCATAATACCCGACTAAACCTAAGGCTAAAGCCAAACTAATGGATACAACTGCCAACAGAAACACCGGCTCACTTCTATGGTGAAACCACAGCGTATTTTTCTTGAAAATGCCAATCCCCAAACAGGATAAAATCGTGACGAATAGGAACAGAATGGCTAAGGAAAATGAAATGAGAGGAATGGTCATTGAAGCGGCAAAATAGTCTAAGATTATTTATAGTCAGTGAAGCTGATAGACAAACATAATATCATTATGGTCATAGATTGGTTGATGTTTTTCTAAATAGTCCCAATTTTGGGCGGCGATCGCCGTTTTATCCCGCTCAGCATAAAGGGTTTGGTAAACGGTACTATCAATTACTAAATAGGTATGGGGAAGATCGGCGATCGCCATTTGTAAGGGTTCAAAGACCGGTTGCTGATAATAGGACTGAATATCGAGGGGATAGGGGCGGATTTTGGCAAAAATTTCTAAATATTGATTAATGTTAATTATTACACCAAAAGTTTGATAGATCAGGGTTTGATTATTAACTTCAGGTAATAACTGATTATCAAGCAAAAAATCAACAACTTGCTTATTTTCCTGGCCCCAATTAATAGTGGATTCATTACTCAGTAACCATTTTGGCTGAGGCCAAAAAATGTTGGTATAACTCAAGGTTTGGGGGATGGCTAAAATTCCTATGATACAATATAAACTTAATATTACCCCTAGGATTTTTGGGGAATAATTATTACGTAACTTAAACAATGTCAAAGCCATCAAAAAATAAATAAAAATAATAACGGGATAAATATAACGATAACCCAACACAAAACGACTATTGGCGGCCAAAAACCAATACAGAATGGGATAACTGAGGATTATACCACCCAAAAAAATACCTGCAAATCCCCATGAATTAAACAAGTTTTTCAATTTAAATTGACGTTTTTTAAGCCCTTGATAACTAGCCAGGAGGATAATTCCTAGTATTCCATAAATCACAAAATTTTCTTTAAAGAAGAATATATTAGTCAAATATTGACCATTGGTAATCGGTCTAAATTGTCCCATCAAAAAAGGCACATTTTCCCCTTGGGCACTCAGGCGAGTTAACCCAAGACCTTGGTTAAAGTGGGTCAGCCAACCCCATAAAAAATTTCCTGATGATTGACGAAAGGCAAAACCGTACATTAGAGCGGTCAGGGGAAACTGGGGGGCTAACAGCAAGACGCTCAACCCGCCAAATTTCTTAGCCAACACATACTTTTTTTGTTTACATAAATAAAAGATGGTGATGATAATCGTAGCAATGACAATGGGAAATAAAATTAAATTACTAAATTTTGTGTTAATTGCAAACATCAAACCCAAAGTTAGAATTACCATTTGAATGGTCAGATATTTACCTTGTAAGTTAATCACCGAATAAACGGCGATCGCCAACGTCATCACCACCATAAATGCACTAACGGCCACGGCCACATCAAAGGCAACCAGACTACTGTGGCTGCTAAAACTGGGGGAGAAAATCCATAAAATAGCAAAGATGAGCGAGATTCTAGGTTTAATTAAGGGTAGTAAACAGCTATAAATTCCTAGCCAAATTAACAAACTACTATTAATTAAGAGATAAATAAATCGTGAGCTAAAAATAACTGCCTTAAATTCCTCTGGAAAATACATCAGTAGTCGATAGCCCACATCAAACGCAGCTAGCCGAACTTGACGATCATCTAGATAATTAATGGTGGGTATTTCCACGGTTATTTGCGGAAATTGCCACGGAAAAATTAAGCTATTCAAGAGCTTTAGTAACAACGGATGTTCTGGGTTGACCCCGATCCCTTGGCTGTAGGCATAGGCCGCGCCGATATAGGCTGGTTCGTCGGAAGTCAGGGAATTA
>JBJOGT010000406.1:0-4000 GCA_046048115.1 Cyanobacteriota bacterium
AATTGATCATGCAGGGCTTGTAACCCTTGATATTGGGGGGTAAAACCACATTGGCTAGCCGTATTGACAATTAGCAGTACTTTTCCCTCAAAATCTTGTAGAGAAATGTCGGCACCGTCAAGGGTCTTGGCGTTAAAGCGATAGATGGTGTTACTGGCTTGGGCAGTCATAAAAATAAGGGCAGGGGGACAGAATAATCAATGGAATCATCAAATATTTTAAAGGGTTTACCCTGACTTGTCGGCGGGAGCATCCCGATGGGGATATTCATAGAAAATATTCACCCTAGGAGAAACTGGGGCGATCGCCGTTTCTGCTCAATCAAGTCCAAGGGAGAGGTTAAGCCAAGCTAATCATTGCCATAGAGACACTTAGGACTATACTAAGCGTGGAAATTTCATTACAATCATTGTCAAGCTTACTGAGCAGTTGCTTAGTTACCCTTCTCAATTCCTTTCCTCGGACGGCCCCATGAATTCAGGCATTGATCTCCAGAACAGTTTTCTCCAATCGTTGCGAAGTTTAGGATTGCCCCCGGAATTGGCTAAAATCCTTTGGATTCCTCTCCCCGCAATTTTAATGATCATCGCCGCCACGGTAGGGGTTCTGGTGGTGGTCTGGCTAGAGCGCAAAATTTCCGCCGCCGCCCAACAACGGATTGGCCCTGAATATGCTGGGCCCTTAGGGGTGCTGCAACCGGTGGCGGATGGCATCAAACTGGTTTTTAAAGAAGATATTGTTCCTGCAAAGGCCGATCCCTGGTTATTTACCTTCGGCCCCGTACTAGTGGTGCTGCCGGTCTTTCTCTCCTACCTGATCGTTCCCTTTGGACAAAATTTGGTCATTACCAATCTAAACGTCGGTATTTTCTTCTGGATTGCCCTATCGAGCATTGCCCCCATTGGCTTACTGATGTCGGGTTATGCTTCCAACAACAAGTATTCTTTGCTCGGGGGACTGCGAGCCGCTGCCCAATCCATTAGTTACGAAATCCCCCTTTCCCTGGCCGTTCTGGCGATCGTGATGATGTCCAACAGCCTCAGCACCATCGAAATTGTCGATCAACAATCAGGCTATGGCATTTTAGGGTGGAATATTTGGCGGCAACCCGTCGGCTTTTTGATTTTCTGGATTGCTGCCCTGGCTGAATGCGAACGCCTACCTTTTGACTTACCGGAAGCGGAGGAAGAATTGGTGGCAGGCTATCAAACCGAGTACGCAGGCATGAAGTTTGCGCTATTTTATCTCGGTTCCTACGTTAACTTGGTATTGTCTGCCCTCGTCTTCTCTGTGTTGTACCTCGGTGGTTGGGATTTTCCCATTCCCCTAGAAAACCTCGCGGATTGGTTAGGCGTTTCTCCCAATACCCCTTGGCTGCAAGTGATCACCGCTGCATTAGGGGTCTTTATGACCGTGCTGAAATCCTACTTTTTAATCTTTGTTGCCATTTTGCTGCGGTGGACAGTGCCCCGGGTTCGCATTGATCAACTATTGAACCTCGGTTGGAAATTTTTACTCCCTGTCTCACTGGCTAATTTACTAATCACCGCAGGGTTGAAATTAACGTTCCCCGTTGCCTTTGGCGGCTAATAGCCCTCCCATTTGAATTTCTTTATTTAATTTTCTCTCCCCCCTCTTGACCTTATGTTCAACAACATTCTCAAACAGGTCGGTGACTATGCCAAAGAAAGTATCCAAGCCGCGAAATACATTGGCCAAGGCTTAGCTGTCACCTTTGATCACATGAGTCGTCGCCCCATCACCGTCCAATACCCCTATGAAAAGCTAATCCCCTCGGAGCGCTTCCGGGGCAGAATTCATTTTGAATTTGATAAATGTATTGCCTGTGAAGTCTGTGTGCGGGTTTGCCCGATTAACTTACCCGTCGTCGATTGGGAATTTAATAAAGCCATCAAGAAAAAAGAACTCAAACATTACAGCATTGACTTCGGCGTTTGTATTTTCTGCGGCAACTGTGTGGAATATTGCCCAACCAATTGTTTATCGATGACAGAGGAGTATGAATTAGCGTCTTACGATCGCCATGACCTTAACTTTGATAATGTAGCCCTTGGCCGTTTGCCCTACAAAGTCACTGAAGATCCCATGGTGACCCCCTTGCGGGAATTGGGCTATTTACCCAAAGGCGTTTTGGAACCCCATGATTTACCCAAAGGCAGCCAGCGAGCGGGTCAACATCCGGCGGATCTGGTTAAAGCTGAATCAGCAACGGACTAGAACCATTGCTTGAAACTTACCTATCGTCGATGATTTTGCCCCTATTGTTTCCCGTTTTTATCCCAGGAGATTAGCCATTGTGAATATAGCTGAAGGTGTTCAATTAGTATCCTTCCTAATCCTTGCCGTTTTGGTGATTGCGGGGGCCCTGGGGGTTGTCCTGCTATCCAATATTGTCTACTCTGCCTTTTTGTTAGGGGGCGTATTCCTGAGTATTTCTGGAATTTACATTCTACTTAATGCGGATTTTGTGGCCGCTGCTCAAATTCTGATCTATGTCGGTGCCGTCAATGTTTTGATTTTGTTTGCCATTATGCTGGTCAACAAACGTGAAGACTTTAGTAAAATACCCGGTCGCTGGATTCGTAATCTTTCCACAGCGGTGGTCTGCGGCGGGATTTTTGCGTTGCTCAGCACGATGATTTTGATCACCCCCTGGCAAATTAACACCGCTGGCCCCTTTGTCAAAGATACCTTGGTCGCCTTGGGTAAACACTTCTTCAGTGATTTTCTCCTGCCGTTTGAATTAGCGTCAGTGTTATTGCTAATGGCGATGGTTGGGGCAATTATCTTAGCTCGCCGTGATTTGATTCCCGAACTACCCAAAGAAAAATCCACTGCAACGGCGTTAACCCTACCAGAGCGCCCACGGGAATTAACCTCTACTCAGAAATAATCGAGTTTTTTAGTTGGCTTTTTGATCCCAATTTCCCTTAATTTTCATCGAACTGAACGACTATGCATTTACAACTTCAATATTGTTTGATTCTTGCAGCGGCACTATTTTGCATTGGCATTTACGGCTTGATTACCAGTCGTAACGCGGTGCGGGTATTGATGTCCATTGAATTGCTGTTGAATGCGGTCAATTTGAATTTAATGGGTTTTTCCAATTTTCTCGACCCTAGTAATATTCGTGGTCAAGTATTTGCGGTATTCGTGATTACGATCGCCGCTGCGGAGGCTGCGGTGGGGTTGGCGATCGTCCTAGCCATTTATCGTAATCGGGAAACCACGGACATGGAACAATTTAATTTACTGAAATGGTAATAGTTGAGCCTGGATCTAGTCACTGGGTCTAGTCAATCGTGGCAATCGGCCATTAGTCAATAACTGAATGTTGGATTAGGCAGTAAACCCCCTACAAGTTGACTTATCTGGAGTCATTTACAAATTCATTTACGGGCTATTGGTAGATGTTAACGATGAATTACTCCACAGTTCTATTCCACTCAGGATAAGCCTTTCAACTTTTTTTCAGCAAGCCCTGATTTGGATAACGTCGAGCTTAGGAGCTAATCCGGGCAAAGACCTCGGCGGGGGAAGCCAGGAATAGATCGTCGTCCGCCATCGTACGGGATGGGCTATGACGGCGGGAATCACTGGGGTCTCTTTGTTTCGTGGGATAATTTTGGAGGTTTAAAAGGGGCAAGGGTTGATTGCTCGACTCCCAACATAATGCCAACCACTGTTCTTGCAATGGGGTTTTCCATTCCGATTGTCCTTGGGGGTGATTAAGAAAAAAGGTGACGGCTTCGACCGTCTGTTTGATTGTGTTACTGCTACTTTGCAGGGGCAATTTTCTTAACTGGACATGGATTCGCAAGACGGTACACCTATACCATTTTCCTTCCAGTCCTTCTAGGTCATACTCAATGTCAATCAGGCGATCAAGTAAAATTTGACTAGAACTAGGGGCGGTCGGTAGGGTAGACTTCACCAATTGACTGATTAAATTAGTGAGTTTTTCTTGAACTTGATG
>JBJOGT010000407.1:0-3598 GCA_046048115.1 Cyanobacteriota bacterium
TTGGAGCAAGCAGCGCAGGATCTACAACAATGTCTAAGCAATGAAATCGAAGGATTACGGGATCTCGCCCCAGAAAATTTACTGCCTTATTTAGTGGGATTTTTGCACCATTTACGCATTCAGGGGGCAATTTTTCAAACGGCAACTAAAAGCTATGTCACCAATGGGGGCAATGTGTTTTTGTTGGGGAAACCGTTATACATGCCCAATATTGGCCCTGGTAATCCTAAACCGATCTTTTTAACCAATGCTTCTGCCTTGGCAAAATATTTTGAAGTGTTAGCCACCCGCAGTAAACAAGGCAGTTGGTATCAGGATTGGGCTCGAAGGTGTTTGAGTGTCGATCGCCAAACATTATTGCTCCAAGAAACCCTGATCGAAATTCTGCACCACACCACAGAAAGTTTAGAAACCTCTGGGTTATTGGCAACGGAAAAATGCGGTCAAGGAAAAGCTTGGGGACTCTCTCCCAAGGATCTATATCTCCAGCGTTCTGCCCAGGTATTTGCCTGTGATCATTGCGGGTCAACCTTGACAGAAGCCAGAGAAGCAACAAAGTTACTGCAAAAAATGCCCTGTTTAAAGCGGGATTGCCCCGGCCATTATCAACCCGCCCCAGATCGCCTGCTCAGTTACTATCAACGGCTGTATCAAACTGGGGAAGTCCAGCGGATTTATGCCGTGGAACATACAGGACTATTGCAACGGGAACGACGGGAGCGGCTAGAAAATCGCTTTATTGCTGGCGATCGCCGCTGTGACCCCAATTTACTCTCTGCCACCTCCACCCTGGAAATGGGCATTAATATCGGCGATTTATCCAGCGTTGTTCTCTGTTCTATTCCGCCAAATACCGCCAATTTTCAACAACGACTCGGACGAGCGGGACGAACCGATGGGAATGCCTTTGCCACGGCGATCGCCAATGCCAAACCCCATGATCTGTATTTTTATAGCAATCCCGTCAAAATGATTCAGGGTAATGTCAACCCAGCGGGTTGTTATTTGGATGCTTCGGCAATTTTAGTGCGACAGTTAACCGCCTTTTGCTTGGATAACTGGGTGCGCCACTGTCCCGACACGGCCAAGATTCCCCACAAGTTACGAGATGTATTGGATGGTCTCAATACCCACAATCAAAATACATTTCCCTTTTCATGGCTCAATTATGTGGAAGAGCACCAAGATACTTTGCTAACCGCATTTATTCACCTATTTAATGACACCATTAGCCCAGAAACAGCAAGCCAATTGCATCAGTTTATCGCCCAGGGAGAAAGCAATGAAGGGGGGTTGCGTTGGCGTATTCTTAACCAATGTTTTGAAGCGGTGGGGCGAGAAGTAACCCGTCTCAACAGTCAAGTCCGCAATCTACGGGACAAAATCAAAAAATATAAAGCCCAACCCAGCGCCCTGCAAAAGGAAGATCATCTCGCTGAATTAGAAAGAGAAAAGCAGGCGTTTAGTCAACTCTTACAAAACCTCCAAAATAAACAGGTTTTAAACTTTTTGACCGATGAAGGCTTTTTACCTAACTACGCCTTTCCCGAATCTGGGGTGACCCTGCGCTCGATCATTTGGCGCAAAATCGAAGCCAAGGAAGACAACGGCAAACGCTACGACCAACAAACCCTAGAGTATGAGCGGCCAAGCCGGGTGGCAATTCGAGAATTATTGCCTGGGGGCACGTTTTACGCCGAAGGTCGAAAAGTGACCGTTGATCAGGTGGATTTAAAGCTCTCGGAGCCACAAAATTGGCGATTTTGCCCCAGTTGTAGCTATGCCACCCTAGCGGATCTGCCTGAAGGCAAACAAAAAAACTGTCCCCGTTGTCAAAATAGTCTGTGGTCGGATCATGGACAGGTGCATAAAATGCTGAAACTCAAGCAAGTCTTCGCCCGCACCGCTGATAAGGAGAGTCGTTTTGGAGATGACCGGGAGGATCGTCAACTGGCGTTCTTTCAGCGACATTTAAGTGCTCATTTTGATCTAAATTACCGGGAACGGACGTTATTAAGCAGTAATAAAGACTTTCCCTTTGGGCTGGAATATTTGTCCAAAACAACCTTCCGGGAAATTAATTTGGGGGACAGTCAAGCTAATGGGGACTCCTTGGCGATCGCCGGAGAAAAATTTACCACTGTTGGCTTCCGGGTCTGTGGAAGTTGTGGCAAGGTCATGAAGCATAAGGACCCAAAAAGAAATCACACGATTAACTGTCAATATCGAGAAAGACCAGACCAAGCTAAAACCCTGGAAGTGCTGTATTTATACCGGGAATTCGAGTCGGAAGCAATTCGTTTTTTAATGCCCGATGAAGACTTCTGGACAGACAAAGGACTGCATTCCTTTATTGCCATTCTCCAATTGGGCTTAAAGGAAGAATTCAAAGGCCGGGTGGATCATTTACAGGTAATGGTGAGTTCTGAACCCCAAGCCCATTCTTCTCTACGGAAATCGTTTCTTTATCTTTATGACAGCATTCCAGGGGGGACAGGTTATCTGAAGCAATTGATTCAAGACCCCGATAAATTAAAAGCTGTATTTCTCAAAGCCCAAAAAATTGTGACCGCCTGTGGTTGTGAAGATGGCTGTTACGAGTGTCTCTTTGCTTACCGTAATAGCTTTAAACAAGATCAAACCAGTCGTAATACTGCCAAAATGCTATTAAAAAAACTCATTACTCTCTGGGAGACTTTAACCGTAACCGATCAGTCTCTTTCTAGTATTAAGCTCAACAGTAACTTAGACAGTGAGTTAGAAAAAAACTTTATTGAAGCGATCAAAAAATACCGCTTTAAACCGGGTACGTTAAAAAATCAGAATGATCAAGAAACAGTTTTTCCCATTCTAAAGCAAGAGATTTTTGATGGGCAAACGGGTTATTTATTACAAATTGGAGCACAGAAATGGCGAATTGCAACCCAGGTTGACTTAAATGAAACTGATAATATTTCTATTTCCTCGAAAGCTGACTTTGTTTTTTATCCCCTAGGACGTAATACTTCTTCCCTAAAACCCATCGTCATTTTTACCGATGGCTGGGAATATCATCAAGATCGTTTAGCCCTGGATTTTTCCCAACGCTTAGCCATTCTTCGCAGTCAAAATTATTATTGTTGGTCTTGCACCTGGGATGATGTTAATCCCCATTACCAAGAAGACATTACTACTCTCCCTTTATCGATCAATGCCCTGACGCAAAATTTAAATGAAAGGTATCTCAAAACACCCGCTAGATTTTATGATCAATACCAATGCCCAACATTAAAGGGATTAGAAAATCAAGATAGTTTTGTTTGGTTGATGCAGTATTTAGCGGAACCGGACCCAGAACTCTGGCAAAGATGGGCATTGTTGAGAACCGCAATCCAAGCAGACTTAGATAGTGTTAAAGAGTCATCAAAACAAACTGATTGGACTCGTCAAGTACAAGCCATTATTGGCGAGGACGCTTTATCAGAATGGGATGTTAACCCGCCGCGTTTTACTCAAATTATCCATGTCTCCCCGGAATTAAAAATCTATCAAAGTGGCGATCTCAATCGTCATCAACAACGACAAAATTCTGCATCTTTCGTAACTATTCATTTACAGT
>JBJOGT010000408.1:0-6147 GCA_046048115.1 Cyanobacteriota bacterium
GGTTAGCGCCGCGTGGAGGGAGTCCCGAAAAAGTTGCCGTTGGTGGGGGGTGTAGTCCGGGGCGATCGCCGTCACCTGTTGATCCAATTTTTCAAGGGAGTCTGGGCGGATCAAGTCCCGAATTAACAAAAAGCCGTGGGGTTTGAGCACCCGTTTAATTTCCCGCAAAGACTCTACCGGATTGGGTAAGTGATGTAATAGGCTATTAGAAATAACGCCGTCAAAGGAACCGCTGGCATAGGGGAGGCGTTTGGCATCCACGAACTCTAAACGGATCTGGCTTTCACACCCCGCTTTTTGAATATTCCGTGCGGCGATCGCCAACATGGAACGGGCCAGATCAATGGCGGTAATTTGCCAGGCAGGGCGTAGGCGGGCCAGTAAAATGGGAATGCGGGCCGTCCCTGTCCCCACATCGAGCACGGTGCCCTGGGGAGGAGCAAGGTAGACGGCGGCCTGGGCAAAATCCCCATTCACCCCTTGAAAATCCATCGCATCATACTCAATGGCCTCCGCTTCGGTGTCCATCACCTCTGGCTCAAGGACTCTCTCTAACATGATCCATTGCTCCTAATCGTTACCCTGCTATATTTAAACACCTGAATCACCATCGATGGCTACCCCGACTCATTCCACCATTGCAGGTAAAGGCATACCGATTTTGCTGTATGCCGGCGAAACCCTTGGCCAACAAGGACAGGGCGCAGCGGCGGCCATCCTTCTCCTCCCCACCGGACGTCGGTCTACCATTAGCCAATTGTTATCCTCGGTCAGCCCCACTGAAGCGGCCTACCGTGCCTTAATTATCGGACTCCACAAAGCGCAACAACTGGGTTTATCCCAGCTTGAAGTTAAGGGGCACAACGAAACCGTATTCAACCAAGTCAACGGTCTTGCCCCTTTGACTGAACCGAATTTACGTCCCCTCCATCGGGAAGTCATTCTTTTATTGCGGCAGTTTAACCAAACTACGGTGGAATGGATCTCAGCAGAGCAAAATCGCCCGGCCTGCAAAGCGGTGCAACGCTGTTTGACAGAAGCGTTGGGTCACAATCAAAGTACTACCAGTCAGCGGTCCCTCAGTCCCGAAATCCTACGCTTAATTAAACAGGGCAACCAGGCTACCCCCGCTGATTTTGAAGCGTTAAGTCGGGAGTTAGACGAATTTTCCCTGAAATCCCTCAATGAATTACGGGCCTTAATTCCGGTCAGCGTCCAGGACATTTTTGCTTTGCAATGGAGCGGCAAAGAGGAAGAACTCGCCCAAATGTATCGCTGGTATTTGCGGGGAGTTCCCCCTAACTTAGCCATTAGGAAAGTGCATTTTGATGCAGGTACGGTTGCAGAGCCTGGGGAAGATCTCAAATTACCTTGGGAAGGACAATTGAAGAGACATCCCTGGGAAAGGGGGGCCTATGATACCCTTAACGGCGAAGCGTTTATTCCAGAGGGTGGGGAAAACGAACCGGACTCCCTACTGTTTTCTCCCCCAACGCCACCGCCCTTGCTAACGCCCCTAGAAGAAATTGATCTACCGTTGGAAGAGGTATTTTCCCTGGCAGGTCCGGATTCAGGTTTTATCCACAACACCGGATCTGTGTCCTTTGTTGCTCCCCATGATGGTGGTGGGCGCGATCGCCTTGGTGGACCACTCCCGGGGGGGCAAGATCCCTTTTCCACCGCCAATGATGACCTCTATGAAGAACGGATTAAACATAGCAAAGACACATTACCTTCGGTGGATCGGGTGCAGCAAATTGTGGGCATGATTTTGCACCTATCTGCGGGGGATCAGGCACGTTTCGTACAGGAATTGGCTCGATTTCCGGAATTGAGTAATCAATTTTTAACGGCGATCGCCAGCCAACTTAAACGCCCATAATTAAACAAACACTCCCGCTAATGGCATCATTACGGCTAACAATTATGGATTTGAAAAAACAAAAACAAAGATTTTTAGAAACTTACCTTGCCTCAGAGAAAAAAATACTTTCCCAAGAGGCAGTAACTCAGGCCCTGATCCCGTTTCTTGAAACCGCCGCAAAAACCTTCAAGGTTGAGACGGTCTATTTTTTTGCTTGTCCGAGTCAAAACAAATTTGTGACACTTTCATTGCAAAGTCGTAAAAATCCCCAAATACAACAGCGATTTCTTTATTTTTTTGCTAGCGAGCAAGATGCCAAACGGCATCCCTATTTTGATCGAAAACGTCACCGTATCGATAAGCTACCCATCCTCAATGCGCTGCTGCAATTATTGGCATCAGATGAAATTGATCAAGTGGTTATTTATCCCAAAAAGGGGAGAATGACAGAATCTATGACCCTTGATAAACCCAGCTTTGTCAAGGCTTTTCAAGCGTTCTGTCAAGATGTCGGGATTACTCGATCAGTGGCAAAAACTGCACCTTTTGGTTTAGCTTAGGGCCAACCATGGCTTGCCCATGCTTAAATTTTGCCGATTCCCCTCCAGTCCCTTAACCATGAGCAATACCAACAATTTGTTAATCAATACCCTCCAGCAAGGGTTTCGCATTACCGTCGGGGCCACGGCTACCTTAGTAGAAACCCTGCAAGACCCCCAAAAACGCCAGCTTACTTTCCAAGATCTCCAACAACAATGGGGGGAAAAAGCGGCACAATGGGCGGAAAAAGGCATCCTCACCGAAGCGGAAGCCCGGCAATATGTAGATCAATGGTTAGCGCAAATGCGAAAAAATTCCCCAGTGGGCAATCCCAACGGCGGTTCGACCATTGATTTCGCCACAGCCCAGGCCGAATTGGAAAGATTAACCCAGGAAATTATCACCCTGAAGGAAGATTTAGCGAAAAACAAGGCAGGGTCAGGGGTTTAATGCCATTGTCTGAGACCGGGATTGCGTTCGCGCCCCAACCAACGGCGGATGGTTCTTGTACGTTCTATTCGTCCCAGTTTGGGGAACACTTTCATTCCCAGCGGGGCGCCCAACAGGAAGCGGTGCAAAAATTTGTGCTGCCCTGCCGGTTGCCCCAGTTGGCCCAAAACTGTGATCAGATCCACTTATTAGATGTTTGCTATGGTCTGGGGTACAACACCGCAGCGGCATTGACGGCGATTTGGCAGGTTAATCCCGCTTGTCAGGTTACGCTATTGGCGTTGGAGTCTGACCCCCAGGTGCCCCAACAGGCGATCGCCTATCACTTGTTGCAAGCCTATCCCGCCCCGGTTCAGGCCCTGTTAAGTCGTTTAGCAGAGGAAGCCCGAGTAGAAACCGCAACCCTTACCGCCCGATTGGCGATCGGGGATGCCCGTCAAACGGTTCATCAAGTCCTTCCCCCGGATTGGCAGGCCGATGCCATTTTTCTCGACCCCTTTTCCCCGCCTAAATGTCCCCAACTCTGGACAGTGGAATTTTTGCAGGCCCTCGGCGATCGCCTCAAACCCCAGGGTTATTTAGCCACCTATTGCAGTGCGGCGGCGGTGCGTTCTGCCTTGCAAATCATTGGGTTACAGTTTGCGACCTTACCGGATGATCAGCCCCCCCATCCCCGTCGTCGCCCCCTAGGAACCCTCGCTAGTCATCAGCCCCTATCCCTGCCCCCGTTGTCGCCCTGGGAACAGGAACATCTCCAGACCAAAGCCGCCATTCCCTACCGTGATCCCAAGGGTAATTCTAGTCCAGCAGAAATTCACCAACGCCGTCAAGCTGAACAGGCCCAATCCCACGCCGAGCCCACTAGCCGCTGGAAGAAACGCTGGCTGACCGACGAGAACTAACCCCAACTTGCCTTTGTTTACATTTTTTCATGTCCCTAAAAAAATTGACTCTCAATTGCTGGGGAGAGATATTCTAGAAATAATCTTGGCAATCCGTACCAATGCGAACTGATTAATCAAAGGCTCTGTGCTGTGAAACCGTCCTCCCCGCCCCGTATTCTCCTTGTCGATGATCACCCCTACAGTCGTCTGACGGCGATCGATACCTTACAGTTGGATTTATACGATGTGATCGAATCCGATGGCAATGCTGATGTGATCCAATTAGTGCAAGAAATACAGCCAGACTTGGTTTTGATGGATGTATATTTAGGAGACCAAGATGGCATCGATCTCTGTCAAGCCATTAAACATAGCCCATCCACCGCAAAGATTCCAGTAATTTTGATAACGGCCATGGATGAACCCAATACCCGTCTACGCAGTCGTCAAAGTGGGGCCGATGCTTTTTTATTGAAACCATTGGATCGGCTGGAATTGCTAAACCGCATTGACTTACTAATCCAAAAAAAACAACTGGCCGAATCCCTTGCCCAAATTGAACAGGTTCTATTTCGTGTCGCAGCGGTGATCGAAGAACGGTATACCATCGGCAAAACTCGACTGTCGGTGAGTGAGTTGGTGATGGGGTTTGGTCAATTTCTAGGCTTAGATAACAGAGACGTCAATGATTTAGTCTTTGCTGCCCGGTTGCACGATTTAGGGATGATTCAAATCCCCGATGCCATTATGCTCAAGCAGGACAAATTAGATCCAGAAGAATTAAGTCTAGTTAAGCAACATGTCCACATTGGTGCAGCGATTTTTGAGCCGTTAGCCCATCGCCAGGCTGTGGGTCAAATCATGCGTCATCACCATGAGCGGTGGGATGGTACTGGTTATCCTGACGGCCTACGGGGCGATAATATTCCTTATTTAGCTCAGGTTTTTCAAATTATTGATATTTTCAGTGCGTTAACTGTCCCCCGCAGTTATAAATCTGCCGTTTCATCAGCTCAAGCTGTACAAATTTTGCAGGAAGAAGCCGAGGCGGGTTGGCGCAATCCAGACTTAGTCCAGCGGTTTTGTGCCTTTATCGACGCAGCCCACTCTTCAATTTGGCCCACTGAAAAAATTAACGAAATCCCCCAATCCCCCCTACCATCGGATTGAGTAAATATAGTAAAGTAATCGCCTTTCTGCCACAATTTCTCTGCTAAAGTCTACTTTCCCCCATCAAGTCTCCATTGGACAATCAGCAGGAAGACATAAATGAAGTGACTTAACTAGCCATCGGCAATAGTACAGTAAAGCACGTTCCCTGGGCTAATTTACTTTCAACAATAATTTGACCCTGATGCTGTTGGATAATGCTTTGGGCGATCGCCAAACCTAAACCTGTCCCAGATCTTTCGGGAGATCTAGCCCTTTCTGCTCGCCAAAATCGATCAAAGATAAACGGCAAATCTTCTTTTTTAATACCAATACCACTATCTTGAATGGTCACAACAACCCTTTCTTCCCAATTTTTAAGACTAACAGTAATATCTCCACCAACATCGGTATATTTAATAGCATTATCAATTAAGTTACTGAATAGTCTTTGTAATTGAAAAACATTACCCCTCACTAGAAATTTTCCTTGACTATAAAATTGTAGATTAACGGCCTTTTCCTCAGCATTAATATCTAAAAAAGTAACGATATCTTCTAACAGATCTTCTAAAGGAATAACAGTAATTTGCTGGGGAAATAAATCTAAATCATTATCCGTCCGAGCAAGAAAGAGCAAATCGTCTACTAAACATTTCATTTGGTTAGTGGCACTAACAATATTATGGATTTTTTCAAGATCCTGGGGATGAATACGCTCCGGATGGGTTTGCAAAACTTCCACCGACGTTTTAATCGCCGTTAAAGGACTCCGTAATTCATGGGAAGCATCCCCCGTAAATTGTTTTAATTGATCATAGCTTTTCGCTAATGGTTTTAACGATTGTTGGGTTAGCCACAGCCCCCCTACACCAATTAAACCGATAGTCACAAAAGAACCAATGGCAAAGCCCCACAATAATTGAGATAAAAGCATCGTGATCGATTCAGTTGATTCTGTCGCTCTAATATAGCCTTTGAGATGCTTTACTCTAGGATTTTCTGGTTTATAAACAGCAATCACTAAAACGCGAATCGGAGGAGAATTCGGTAATGTCTTAAAACCAAGGGTCAGATCATCAATCTGAAAATTGTTAGTTTTGCCCGAAAAGCCAAGTAATTTGTGATTTTCGTTGAACCATTCAATGGTTTGATTTGGTTGTTTTAATCCTTGCCAAGATAAGTCCAAATCATCATCTTTGTCCAAATACCGTTGATGTTCAATATTTGTATTATTATTCTCTTTAATAACTTCTAGAC
>JBJOGT010000409.1:0-2781 GCA_046048115.1 Cyanobacteriota bacterium
GTGGGTTGAACCTTCCCCGTGATCACATCCAAAAAGGTGGTTTTGCCTGCGCCATTGGGGCCAATAATCACCCGCAATTCCCCGGCATTCATCGCAAAATTAAGATGGTTGAGGGCTTTAAAACCATCAAAACTGACCGTTAAGTCTTCAATTTCTAAAATTTTGGTGGTCATAGGGCAAGCAATAGGGGTTAATCGAGACGAGGATGGGGGAAGAAAAACCGGTCTGGGTTTATTCAAACAAGCCGGCGATCGCCAAACTGTTTACCAAGAACGAAATTAGTTTTTGCTCAATGCGTCGGATAGATATTCCGCAGCTTGCTCCACTAAGGGAATGGCCTGTTGATAGAGCATCCGGGTTGGCCCCAGAATACTAACGCTACCGACGGGGGTACCTTGTTGGCGATAAAAGGCCGAAATGAGGGTACATGGATGCATGGACTCCAGGGGATTTTCCGAGCCAATCCGCAGGGTGACAATGGGCCGGGATTCCCCCCTTTCCTTGAGATTCAAATAGGATTTTTCTGGCGGATCAGGGGGGACTTGGCGATCGGGGTCAAAAATTAACGCCGATAATTCTTCCTGTTCTTGCTCCAAAAGATATAAAAGCATTTGCACTTGTTCAAGTTGGGCAAATTCCGGTTGACGAATCACTTTTGAGACCCCATGCACCACCAGGGGCAGGCTAGTTCTTTGTTGCAATAGGGGTTTTAACTGGCGTTGGAGTAGGTGCAGCAGGTCAGCGTAGGCATTAAATTTTTGATCGAGTTCCTGCCAATTAAGCTGACTCAATTCCGCTAAACATTTCCCCTGGAGTTGACTATTGAGAAAATTAGAAAGGATATCTAATTCCTGATCCAATTCAGCGGCGTCTTTTTGCTGAATTTCCAGGGGTAAATTGATGGCAACGGAGTGGGTATGACCGGCATCGGTGACCAGGATCATTAACAATTGTTGGTCGGAGAGGGGCATTAATTTAAGGTGACGCAATTGCACCGTTTCTGTTTTGGGAAAGGTCAACAGGGCGATATAACCGCTCAAGCTGGCCAGAATTTGACCCATTCGTTGTAAAAGGGCTTCAAAATGCCAGTTATCCCCTTGTAGATTGGCTTCTAACCGTTGCTTGACCAGGTGGGTTTGGCGATCGCTCCAGGTTAGTAAGTTGTCCACATAGATGCGATAGCCCCAATCGGAGGGAATGCGCCCGGCGGACACATGGGGTTGGTAAAGTAAGCCCGCTTTTTCCAGTTGACCCAAGGCATTGCGAATGGTGGCGGAACTTACGGGAAATTGGTATTCCTGGGCAAGGGTTTGGGAACCAACGGGTTCAGCGGTGGCAATGTAGTGTTGAATAGTGGCGCGGAGAATTTGTTGTTGTCGTTCATTTAACCGGAAGGGGTTCGCCATCGTTTTTTGATCAAGGGGAATAACAGAATCGTTTTAAAAGAGGTTTAAAAAAAGACGTAATAAATGTTAGACAGTATAGCGCCGATTGCTGGGGAGGATAGCACGGGCAGGATTGGGGGGTGTGGCGGTCAAGCCTCTTTAGAGAAGGGACTGATAATGTTCCAGATGGGATTCAGCGGCGTGCCCCCAAGTGTAGCGGGGTAATAGGTCGTGCTGTGCTGCTTCAATCACGGCTTTCCAGTCATTTTCGATTAATTCTCGCATCCCGGTGGCGATGGATAACGGATCATGGGGGTTCACCCAAACGCCTTGCTGGGGCGCTAAAAATTCCGTAAAGGGGGGTTGATCGGACAATAAAACCGGTAAACCACTGGCGATCGCCTCCAATACCACTAAGCCCCAGCCCTCCTTAAGGGACGGAAAACAAAACCCATCGGCACAGCGGTAGAGAGTCGGTAAATCGGCATCGGCAATTACCCCAGGTAGGATCAAGGACTGACCAATGGTTATGCCCAACTGATTTGCCCGTTCAAAAAAGCGATCGCGGTAGGGTTGGTAATCAAACAAGGTCGCTCCCCCCGCAATGATTAATTGGGCCTGGGGATAATGGGGTAAAACCTGGGCAAAGGCCGTTAGTAGATTTAAGGAATTTTTGCGGGGTTCAATGCCACCGACGGTTAAAAAAAGCGGGGTTCCAGTGAGGCCGTAACGTTGTTTCAATGCTCCTTCCTGGCCCGATCGCCGGGGGGAAAAACGGTCTAAATTAATGCCATTGGATACCCGAGGCGCATGGATTTGATAGTCATGGTGTAGCCTTGTCTGCCAATAATCACTCACACACAAGCATAAATCCGCATCCCGAATGGATCGGTGTTGGCATTGTTGCAAATAGGCACTGGCGTAGTCTTCGATGTGGTGAACAGTACGGACAAAGTGGGGAATTTTGCCGTGGTGTCGGAGGTGGGCCAGGGCATTGGCCCCGATGCAGTCCTGGGCATGGTAGAGGTCATAGGTGGCATCGGTGTGGTCAAAGGCAGTGATAAATTCTTCAATCCGTTGCTGAATTAGGGCGTCAAGGGTGGCCGGAGCGGGTCGGGTCGGAACTAATTTCACATCACAGGTTAACGGGCGATCGAAGCCTTGGCCGTCCTTATCTAATGCCCAAATACATACCCGATGCCCCAACGCCGTTAAGGCGGTAGCCAATTCACAGGTATGCACCACACTGCCCCTGGGTTTGGTGGCGTAGGTTAACAGGGCAATACGGAGGGAAGTCATCAGGTTAAAAGCCCATTAATGGCTCGGTGGCTAAATCCCAAAACGGCACCTGGGTGGCACCATCCTGTAATGTCAAATCTGTTCCAGCGGTCACTGT
>JBJOGT010000410.1:0-3792 GCA_046048115.1 Cyanobacteriota bacterium
ATGGCCCTACTCGTTTCTACCCTGGCAAACTTCATTAATATTTATCTGGTACTGTTATTTATCCGCATTTTACTGTCCTGGTTTCAGACAGCGGAATGGGCCGGCAACGTAATGGGATTTCTGAGCCCCATTACCGATCCCTACCTCAACATTTTTAGGTCTTTTATCCCGCCCCTAGGCGGCATTGATTTCTCCCCCATTTTGGCCATTTTTGCCCTCCAGTTTCTACAGCAGGCATTGGGCAGTCTGACCGCTGCTTCCTACGCCGGATTTTAATTCTTACCCTGCCCATGATCTCCGCTTTAAATTAGGGAAGTTCGTGGGTGTTTTTATCAGCAAAAATCCCCCTTGTCCTGATTGGCTAAAGGGGGCATTATTGCAGATATCGGAAAGAAAGTTAGCCTATTTCCAACCCGCTCGAGCAATAATTTGGGCCGCTTGGGCAGATTTGGGACCATAATCGTCCACACTGGCCACATCAGACTTAAAAGAACCAAAACTTTGCAGGATGGGGTTAAGGGCAACACCGGAAACCACAGGGTACTCAAAATTTCCCTGGGCAAAGAATTGCTGAGCCGAAGGACTGACTAAATATTCCAAGAATTTGATCGCTCCGGCCTTATTGGGAGCAGTTTTGACTAAGCCTCCCCCGCTGATATTAACATGGGCCCCCCGTCCTTTTTGATCGGGGAAAAAGACCCCGACTTTTTTGAACACTTCCTGGTCGCTGGGATCCTTTGATGCCCCTAAACGCGCCAGATAATAGGTGTTGGCAAGGCAAAGACTGCCAATGCCTGCTGCCACAGCCTTAATTTGATCCGTATCTCCTCCCTGGGGCGGCCTTGCAAAATTATTGACAACTCCTCGACACCATTGCTCGGCGGCAGCAGCGCCTCGGGTTGCAATCAACCAAGCTACGAAAGATTGGTTATAAACATTATCCCCACTGCGGATCACGACTTTCCCTTTCCATTTTGGTGAAGCTAAATCACCATAACCGGTCAGTTGTGAGCGGCTAATCTGGTTTTTATTGTACATAATAACCCGTAATCGTTTACTAAAGCCGAACCAGCGGTTTTGGGAATCCCGCAAATAGTTTGGAATGGCCTTATTTAAAATGACAGAGTTAACAGGGGCGTAAATACCAGCTTGGCTAGCTCGCCATAATCGACCAGCATCGACGGTAATCAGAATATCCGCTGGACTCCGACTTCCTTCCTGTCTAATTCTTTCAATGAGTAAATCGTCTTTACCTTCAATGAGATTCACTTTGATTCCTGTCTGAGCGGTAAAGTTATCGTAGAGTCTTTGATCGGTATTGTAGTGGCGAGACGAATAGAGATTAATGGATTTGCTTTGGGCAAAACCCTGGCGGGGATTGAGCAGGGCATCCATCGCTACCGCCGTTGCGGCGGCGCCTCCCCCCAGAAATAGGCGTCGTTTCATCTGGTTACTGAAATTAATTCTCAATTGTACAAACTGAAGTTTATCACTAATAGAAATCTTATTCAATAAGTTTTCCGGGGAGTAGGGGGGAGATGGGATGTTCCTTGCCGATACAAACTTGATGGGGAGTGTTAAAAAACGATTACACTGAAAGGCGATAACCTTTGTGGGGGAGTTGACTGTTCCGTGTTAGATCTGAAGCAAATTCGTGAAAATTCAGCGGCCATTCAAGCCCGACTTAATCAACGGGGCAGCGGGGCGGTCTATGATCTCACCCCTATTTTGGCGATCGCCGATCAACAGAAGGCCTTAGAAAGTCAACGAACCCTGTTACAGTCCCGCAGCAATGAAATTGGTAAACTCATTGGTCACAAAATTAGCCAAGGGGCTGATCCCCAAGGGGCTGAAATTCAAGTCCTACGAGAAGAAGGCAATCAACTCAAACAGGAATTAAGTGGACTCGAACCCCAGGAAAAAGCCTTAAAAGAAGAGCTGCAAGCTCGGTTATTGCAACTGCCCAACCTGCCCAGTGAAACAACCCCTGTAGGTGCAAACGAAACTGAAAATGTGGAAGTGAGACGTTGGGGTGATGAATATTTACGTCAAGATCAAGCCTCGATTCCACCCCATTGGGATATTGGTGAAAGCCTGGGGATTATGGAAACCGAACGAGCGGTGAAAGTGGCCCAGAGTCGATTTATTGCCCTGATAGGCGCAGGGGCGGCGTTAGAGCGGGGGTTAATTAACTTTATGCTCGATCGCCAAATTGCAGCGGGTTATTTAGAAGTAATGCCACCGATTTTAGTCAATAGTAATTCGTTGCAAGGGACGGGTCAATTACCCAAATTTGCTGAAGAAAGCTTTCAATGCGGAGAAGATGATTTATGGCTTATTCCCACTGCGGAAGTTCCCGTAACTAATTTATATCGGGATGAGATTTTAGACCTAGAACAATTGCCTATTAAGCATTGTGCCTATACTCCTTGTTTTCGTCGGGAAGCCGGGAGTTATGGACGGGATACGAAGGGTTTAATTCGTCTCCATCAATTTAATAAAGTGGAATTAGTTAAATTAGTGAAACCAGAAACGTCGGAAGCGGAACACCAAGCCCTAGTGGCCGATGCAGAAGGGATTTTACAAGCCTTAAAACTCCCCTATCGGGTGGTGGAATTGTGCACGGGGGATTTAGGGTTTGGGGCGGCCAAATGTTATGACCTAGAGGTATGGCTTCCTGCTTCGGACACCTACCGCGAAATTTCCAGTTGCTCCAATTTCCACGATTTCCAAGCCCGTCGTGCCAATATCCGCTATAAGGAAAAAGGTAAAAAAGGTACCCAATTTGTTCACACCTTAAACGGATCAGGCTTGGCGATCGGGCGCACCATGGCCGCAATTTTGGAAAATTATTATCAACCAGAGGATGGCCGGGTTAAAATCCCTGATGTTTTACAGCCTTATATCCAACGAGATTATTTGTAAAATTGGTTTTAACAGTAATCTTCATACTGCATTACCACTGGAGGAAGCTAGCATGGAAAAAATTTTAGTCATTGAAGATGAACCAGCGGTGCGTGAAAATTTAGCTGAAATTCTAGAGTTAGCTCAGTATGAAGTTTTTGTCGCGGCGGATGGCATAGAGGGTATTGAATTAACCCGTCACCACCGCCCAGATCTAATTATTTGTGATGTAATGATGCCGAAAATGGATGGATTTGAAGTATTAGAAACCCTACAAGCGGATCCTGACCTGGCAACTATCCCCCTTATTTTCTTGACTGCAATGGCAGATTTACAAAACCTCCGTGAGGGGATGGATCTAGGGGCAGATGACTATTTAACCAAACCCTTTGAACTGGATGAGTTACTCATCTCCATTAGCAGTCGTTTGCGTAAACGGTCCCATCTCAATCAACAAATTGAAAAAGAGAGAAGTCATGTCAAATCTTTAAATGATTTAGTCAAAACCCAAGTTACAACTGTCCATGAAATTAGAAAAACTTTAACTATTAAGGATAAATTTATTAGCAAGTTGATTGAAAAACATCAAAGTTTAATTGCCGATTTAGAAAAGGCGTTAGCTGATCTACGTCAACAATCCCTCCACGCTGAATTTGAAAATTTATTACTCCCCCTCGAAACCCACTTGCAACAACAACAACAACTTTTGGATGAAGCGATCGCCATTCAGCAACTCCTAAAGCAACCCAATGTAGAACTACTACAAAATTATGACTTGATTTGATACAGCGGATTCTGGATCAACTTGGCACACAAAAAACGGCTGTAATTCCCATTCTATAAGGGATTTACTGTGCCACTCGGATGCCGTAACCGCTGTATTCAAAT
>JBJOGT010000411.1:0-4007 GCA_046048115.1 Cyanobacteriota bacterium
CTACTCCCTACTCCCTACTCCCTACTCCCTAAGTCCCCTTCTTCTATGTCCGTTGCCGCCCCTGCTATCATCGCCCAGAATCTCTGTTTCCAATGGTCTACCGATAATCCCGGCTTAGTAGACTGTAACCTCGCTGTGCCCAAGGGGGAATTTTGGATGCTGCTAGGCACCAATGGCAGTGGGAAATCCACCCTATTGCGTCTGATGGCAGAGTTATTAACGCCCAAGGCAGGGACGGTAAAACTCGCGGAACCCATGGGTTTTGTCTTTCAGAATCCCGATCATCAATTGGTGATGCCCACGGTGGGGGCGGATATTGCCTTTGGCCTAGTCAAAGAAAAATTAAGTTTTCCCAAAGTGCGGGAACGGGTCGCCGAAGCGTTACAAGCGGTTAATCTGGGGGGCATGGAACGCCGTCCCATTTATGCCCTTAGTGGGGGACAAAAACAACGCATCGCCATTGCGGGGGCGATCGCCCGACAGTGTGAAGTGTTATTGCTAGATGAACCCACCGCGTTACTGGATACGGATACCCAGCAGGAATTGGTGGTTCAAGTCCAAAAATTAGTCAAAGAGCGGGGCATTACGGCCCTATGGGTTACCCACCGTTTGGAAGAACTGAATTATTGTGACGGTGCTTTTTTATTGGAAAAGGGCAAAATTGTAGCCCAGGGCGATCCCGATCCCCTCAAACAGCGGTTGATGTCCCAGGAAAGACCCCCCCAGGCAGAACCCTAGCTCAGCCAGCCCGTTTTCAAGCCCGGTATTAAAGGGGCAAAAGCCTGCATTTGTTCAAAGCGAGCTTCCCGCATTTCGTACATCATGTTGATTAAATTATCGGAGTTAGGCGCCGCCAGAATTTTATCCCGGATCTCCACAAAGCCATCGTCCAAAATTTGATTGGCGATCGCCAAATCATCGGTGGCTTGGAGTTGTTGATGGAGCGAACCAAATTCAGCCCGTAATAACTGACTTTCTGGGGTTTGGGGGAAAGCAGCCACCATTTCGCCCAGGGCTTGGCGTAGTTGCTGGAGTTCAAGCTGCTGGGCTTGCTCTGCCATCGTGATGGTTTGGGTTTGACCGATCACCGGCGCATCAAAGTTGGTGTAGCCTGCATACCCCGTGGGGGCTTCGGTGGCGGGCATAAACATCGTAAAGGCTGATACAACGAAACAACCAACACACATAAAACGAATCCTCCTACCATAATTTAGGATTAACAATAGCCAAAGATTAACGATAACAATTGAGATTTTTATATCGTTCTTTAGCCCCAAGTTTTCGTTACTCTAACAAAAATATGTCGCCATAGTGCCAGGGGGTTACGGGGGCTTTCATCAAGGAATGTTGATACCGTTGATTAATTCTTGTACAACACTGGTAATCGGAACCGCCACGAGAATCCCTAACACCCCCGCAATTTTGGCCCCCATCATTAGCGACAATAAAATCCACACCGGATGCACCCCGGTAAATCCCCCTAACAAGCGCGGTGCTAGGCCATTTTCCACAATTTGATCCACCACTGTGGCGATCGCCAACACCTTGATTCCCAGCCAAAAATTTTTTAACGCCGCAATGACGCTAATAATGACAATACTGACTGCGCCCCCAAAGGGAAAGAACGCCATAATGCCGACAAATAGACCAAATAACAACGCCAATGGCACTTGCAATAGGGTAAAGGCCACAATCAGACTAGCCCCTAACAGGCCCGCCACCGTTGCCTGGCCGATATAGTAATTTTGGAAACTCCGTCGTAGGGTTTGGCGCAGGGGATGACGCCAGGAGAGGGGTAACCAGCGAAAAATACCATCCCAAAAGACCTTACCCTTGAGCAATAAATAAATGGTCATAATCAGGATAAAACCGGCTTCCAATAACCCCCCCGCCGTCCAAATTAATAAGCTCAATAATTGACCGGTAATCGTTTGTAATTGTTGGGGAAATTGGGCAGACAATTCTTTAGCCCAGAGGCGGAAATTGGTGGGGAATTGCCAGGTTCCCGTGAGTTCGTCTAATTTCGCCAGATGTTGATTACTGAGATGACCCAATTGGGGCAAGATCTGAAAAACCTGATTGATCTGATCAACTAAGCGCGGCAGGATTAATAAGGCGATCGCCGCTAATAATAAAATGGCTGTCAAGAGAACAATGGCAACCGCATAGGGTAATTTCACGCGGGGATAGCGTTGCAGCCAGCGCACCGGATAGCTCAGGATAAAGGCCGCTAGATTGGCGATAACAAAAATACGGATCGGGGATTGGAAATAATCCAAGATCTGCAACAAAACCCAGCCATTGAGCAAAACCATGGGCAGCGTCAAGCCCACAATAAGCCAGCGTTGGGGGGAAGCGGAAAAACGGGGCCAAGTCATTTTGTGGTCTACGACCCTTCTAAGGAGGATGCAATCAAGGATTTGGGCCAGTCGCCGAGGAATGACTAGGAAACCACCATCGGTACTTCAGAGCGTTGCGGTATTCCATACCTTTCCCCATAAAAATCAATAATGGCGTTTAACCGCTGGTGAACTTCAGATGGCAAGGGATGAGGATAGTTAATCTGCAAGCCCCCCACTTGGCTATGGGCGTAGTCAAATTGGGTATGGGTCGGGGGCAAAAATTCCGTCACCACACCATCAAGTTGCTGAAGATGGGCCGCGATTTCTCGGTAAACGGCGAGGGGCAAATTGGGATAACAAAGAATTTCGCTACGCAAGGGAATTAACTTCAGGAATTTAAAACAATGTCTCTTATCATAACGAGTTGGGTCGCTTGCCTTGAAAATTTTTGCCGACTCTTTTTTGCCAACTACCAGGGAAACAACAATCTCCCAGCCGCTACACCGTAGGCCACAATGACCGATTTCAGAATTGGAGACCAATGCTAAAGGGGGCTATCCTAAACCTGATGGGAAATAAATCTCAATGAATATCAGGGATGAAAATGGGGCTGTTCCACAATCAATTTGAAGCAATCCTCCAATGATAGATCCTGATACAGTTCCCACCATTGGTTGGTATGTCTCATATAGGACAGATTAAACTTGTCATTGCCCATATATTCCATCCGGGCAAATTTTGCTTCAAAAGAGGGGGAAATTGCATTTTCACCGGGGCAATTATAGGTAGTACAAAAATGAAAGTAATTGCGATACCACTTTGAATAGATATCAGCTAAATAATTAAATCTTGGATCAGTGGGAGGGGCTTTAATATAGATCGGCTTAAGGGTATTTTCAATCAGTTCATCGGCTTTTTCTTGAACGCTTTTTTTAAGTAATTCAGGAACTTTGGGTTTGGCTTTTTTGGGAGGGCTATACACCCACATTCCTTTGTTGCTTGCCATTGGTTTACTCCCAGGATTATTTTGATATTGTCTATTTTACAGTGAAAGCATTGATCATTAGTCTCTGGTGAGCAGTGCTAGCTTCAAGCTTTTTTGTTCCTGCCAAAAGGTCTGTAAATCCGCTGCGACTTGATGGGATAAACAAAAATTACCCAATAAATTGGGCCAGGCCATGCCCATTAACATCACATCACTAAAATCTACCACCGCGCCTAAGTTAATGGTGGCCCCAAAAAATAAACAAACCAGAAAGATAATTTTAAAAATCACGACGGAGCGATCGCCGAATAAAAAGCCCCAGGACACGGTGCCGTAATAACTACAAGAAATGACGGTGGAAAAAGCAAAAAGAAAAATAATCACCGCCAATAAATAGGGAAACCACCCCACCACCGAGCCAAAGGCATTCCCCATCAGGGCTGAACCGTCTAAATCTGGTCCCAGTTGTTCCCCATAAAACCCCGTACTGAGAATGACCAACGCGGTTAAATTACAAACAATCACCGTATCCACAAAGGGTTCCAAAATCGCCACCAGCCCTTCCTTAATGGGATTATCGGTTTTGGCAACGGCATGAACCATGGCCGCGGTGCCTAGGCCCGCATGGTTAGAAAAGGTACTGCGGCGAATTCCCTGGATAAAAACGGCGATCGCCCCCC
>JBJOGT010000412.1:0-3293 GCA_046048115.1 Cyanobacteriota bacterium
CATTGGCAGGTTACCCATCCTTGGTACGAAGTGGGCACAAGTCAGTGGCAAAATTTAACCACTTGTCAGGCGGTTTTCATGCGGAAAGACCCCCCGGTCACCGTGCCCTATCTGTACGCCACCTTTATTTTGGAGTTGTTAGCCCCCACCCCCACGTTGGTGATTAATTCTCCCCAGGGACTGCGGGAAGCCAATGAAAAAATGTACACGTTACAGTTTGCGTCGGTGATGCCGGAGACGGTGGTGAGTTTGGATAAGGGGTTAATTCGAGAATTTGTCGATCGCCACCAGGAGGCCATTCTGAAACCGTTGGGGGGTAAGGCCGGGGAGGGAATTTTATTTTTGGCTGACGGCGATCGCAATTTTAATTCCCTGATTGAAGTCAGTACCCAACACGGAAAAGAGCCGGTGATGGTGCAACGGTTTTTGCCGGAGGCCAAGGACGGCGATAAACGCATTATTTTATTGGACGGCGAACCCATTGGGGCAGTGAATCGCATCCCCAGCGGTAAAGAATTTCGGGGCAATATGGCCGTGGGGGGACGGGTAGCTGCGACGGAAATTACCCCACGGGAACAGGAAATTTGTGTGTTATTAAAACCGAAGTTACAGGCCGATGGCTTATTTTTTGTGGGCATTGATATTATCGGCGGTTATCTCACCGAAGTTAACGTCACCAGTCCCACAGGCATTCGGGAAATCGATCGCCTAGAGGGGGTAAGGCTAGGGGAAACAGTGATGGCATGGTTGGCCGATCGCCTTGGATAATGTTTCTCACCCCGCACTGTCCGACCCAAACGAGGACACCATGGCCGTTGTTGATTATCTCCGCATAAGTTTAATTGACCGCTGTAATTATCGTTGCCTGTACTGTTTACCGTCAGGACTAACCCCGGATTATTTTGCGCGGCCAGAATTGCTAAACACAACGGAATTATTAGGGTTACTGCGGGAGGTGTTTATTCCCCTAGGCTTTACCAAATTTCGTTTAACCGGCGGGGAACCCTTACTACGTCCTGACTTGGTAGAGATTGTAACGGCGATCGCCAATTTTCCTGAAACCCAGGATTTAGCCTTGACCACCAATGGCTTTGACCTAGAACGATTGGCAAAACCGCTATACGAAGCCGGATTGCGGCGAATTAATATTAGCTTTGATTCCTTAGACCCCGAAACCTTTGGGCAAATGGTGGGACAACCGGGCACAAAACGCTGGCAACAAACCTGGGCAGGCATTCAAGCAGCCCATGCCGTGGGATTTGATCCGTTGAAATTGAACGTGGTGGTCATTCCGGGCATTAATGACCAAGAAGTGGAGGCCCTGGCTGCGTTAACGTTAACCCGACGGTGGCAAGTGCGGTTTATTGAATTTATGCCCATTGGTAACCAAACCTTATTTGACCAAAAAGCCTGGATTCCTTCAGCGGAACTGCGGCATCGGATTCAACAAAAAATGGGATTAGAGCCATTACAGAATCCTCTCATTCCCGGCAATGGCCCCGCTGATATTTTCCAAATTCCGGGGGCGTTGGGGACGGTCGGTTTTATTAGTCAGATGTCGGAATGCTTTTGTGATCGTTGTAATCGCGTTCGTTTGTCCGCCGATGGTTGGCTGCGTCCCTGCTTACTCAATGAAACTGATCAATTAGACCTGAAAACCCCTTGGCGATCGAGTAAAGATCCCGAAACTCTCAAACAAAAGGTGGCCGAGTTACTGGGCAAAAAACCAGAAATTAATTTTAAAGGACGGGACACAGGTAATGAGACAGGGCATTATCGTCGCACCATGTCCCAAATTGGCGGCTAGGGGATTATTTTGGGTTATGCCCCCACAACCATTTGAATTTTTCAAGTACACTCCGTAGGGGCTTTCTGGGGAATGGCTAGCCTGACTCGCTGTTCCTAATGGCAGAATAAATGGTTTATCCAGTTACTGGCTGGTGGTGATGCCCCGTTCCCGCAACTGCCGAATAAAATACTCTTCCAAGGAGGCCCGTGCTAAATTCATTCGCATTAAACGGGCATTCAGTTTAGGTAAGGCATCCACCAAAACTTGAGGATCGCCATTGTAGTAACCGTGCCAAACCCCTTGATCCAAGCTTAGGTTGTCTAAATATTGGGACAGGGCCTCTTTTTCTCCCCCTTTCAATGTCACTTGATAGCCCTGATCCGTACCTAAAACCTCTTGCAGGGAACCCACACAGAGCAATTCTCCCCTGGCCAAAATGGCGATGCGGTCACAGATTTGTTCTACGTCAGCCAAAATATGGGAATTAAAAAAGATGGTTTTGCCCTTGGCTTTGAGGGAAAGAATAATTTCCCGCACTTGGTAACGCCCTAAGGGATCGAGACCGGACATGGGTTCGTCCAAAAACACCACTTCCGGGTCATTGATTAATGCTTGGGCCATGCCGACCCGTTGCAACATGCCTTTGGAATACTGCCGCAATTGCTTTTTCTTGGCGGTTTTCAGATCCAGTCCCACCAAGTCACACATTTCCCCAATGCGCTGTTGTCGTTCCTGTTTGCCAATTTGAAAAAGGCTACCGACGTAGTCTAAAAATTCCCAGGCCGTTAGAAAGTCATAAAAATAGGCATTTTCCGGCAAATAACCGATGCGCTGTTTGGTTTGGCGATCGCCAATGGGTTTCCCCAATAATACGCCCCGGCCTTTGGTGGGACGGATCACCCCCAGCAGAATTTTCAGTAAGGTTGTCTTGCCTGCACCATTGGGGCCTAAAAGACCAAAGGTTTCTCCCTCCTTAACGGCGATCGACAGGGGTTTGAGGGAATTAACCTTTTGATTGAGCCAAAAACCCGTACGGTAGGTTTTGCTGATATCCCAGGTTTCCACCACATGGGGAGTTAAGGGATTGGTTTCGGGGTTGATCAGGGTCGTTGCAGTTTCCATCACAATGTCCTCACAACAATTGATTTATTAACAGGTTGGTATTAAACCACGCTAAATACGCATTGATCCGCCTCAATCATGGTCGGAAAGGTTTTAAAAATCATGGCGCAGGATTTGACATATTTTTTGGCCCATTCCTGGGCTAACTCAATTTGGACCGGGGTCAGGGTGTCCTTTTTACTGCCTTTGTAGATTAATTTGACCGTTTTTTTATCCACATCAAACTGCTCAAACCATGCCAATGTGGGACGACTAGACATTAAATAACGACTAGCCATGGTGCTACCGAGGTAATGGTTCCCCAAATTCCCTAGGTGATCAAACATAAGTAACAAATCTTCCACCGTTAAACTCGTGGGTAAGGGGGCTACGGAGGAAGGGG
>JBJOGT010000413.1:0-4457 GCA_046048115.1 Cyanobacteriota bacterium
TACCCCGCTGTTGCCCAGAAATATGGGGACTAGAAATTGCGGCCCAGTGTAAAACCGCCAGTCGGGTGGGGGGCGATTATTACGACTTCATCCCCACCAATTATGACCAACTACGCCAGAGCGATTGGCTATGCAAAAATCCCACTGGCCCCGAAGTCCCCTGGAGTATCGTCATCGGCGACGTGATGGGCAAAGGGGTTCCGGCAGGGTTAATCATGACCATGACCAGGGGAATGCTGCGGGCAGAGGTCTTAAATCGTCATAGTCCCGCCCAAATTTTAGGGCACTTGAATCGGGTCATGTACGCTGATTTAGAAAATTCCCACCGTTTCGTCACCCTGTTTTACTCGGAATATAATCCCCATACCGGCATCCTGTCCTATAGCAATGCTGCCCATCACCCGCCGCTGCTCTGGCGATCGAATCCCAATGGCACCTCCTCGCTAACCCTATTAGATACGGACGGGGCTTTGATTGGACTGGAAGCGGATTCCATCTATCGCGATGCCCAAATTCAACTCCTACCGGGGGATGTGGTGCTTTTTTATACCGATGGCCTCACCGATGCGGGCAATAGCAAAGGCGATCGCTTCGACGATCAAAATTTACGCCGTGCTTTTCAACAGGCCTGTGAGACATCCCACACCGCCCAGGGTATTCTGACGGAGATTTTTACCGCCGTTGAAACCTTCGTCGGTTCCCCCACGAGTCATCAAACCGACAAAATTCCCGCCCGCGATGATATGACCCTGGTCGTTCTACGGGTAAAATCGACGGAATAACCTCAATTTTGGAAAAGTCCTTTTATGATGCTGCAAATTATGGAATTGGCCACGGTGGCCCCATTGGATTGGTTAGTTGATACCTCCCTTCAGGGGCAAATTTCCCATCTTTTCCATTCTTCCGTTTTTGAGCACGGCACAATTTTTGCCCAAAACGCCAGTGCTATTCAATCCGTTGACATCATGGCCGATTTCCAAAAAGCCTGGACTAATTTCATCAAGTCGGGTCAGGTGTGGGCCCTGGGCATTGGCTTGGTTTTAGGCTGGATTTTGCATAGTTTTATCGGTTCATAATTTTCCCTGAACCAGGCGCAATGCTGATTCTGAATACCTGGGTTGGTTTCAGTCATTGCCGACCAGTGATTTTATTATTGTTATTGTTTCAACATTCCCGCATTTCCCATGACCCAAAAAACCTGGAGCGATCGCTTTGAAGGGACGTTACACCCGGCCATTACCCTTTTCAATGCCAGTATTGGTTTCGATATTGAACTGATTGAATATGACCTGAACGGGTCGATCGCCCATGGCAAGATGTTGGCCAAAACGGGTATTCTGAGCGAGGCTGAGGCAGAACAGTTGGTTAAGGGGCTAGAGAAAATTCGGGCGGAGTACCGGGCCGGTAACTTTAACCCCGGCGTCGATCAAGAGGATGTGCATTTTGCCGTCGAGCGTCGTTTAACGGAATTGGTGGGGGATGTGGGCAAAAAACTTCACACTGCCCGTTCCCGCAATGATCAAGTGGGCACTGATATTCGGCTTTATTTACGGGAAAAAATTGATGATATTCGCCAGCGGTTACGGGAGTTTCAAACGGTCTTGGTTAATCTCGCCGACGCCAATGTGGAAACCCTGATTCCTGGTTACACCCATTTACAACGGGCCCAGCCTGTCAGTTTAGCCCATCACCTTTTGGCCTACTTTCAGATGGCCCAACGGGACTGGCAACGGTTAGGGGAAATTCGTGCCCGTACCAATATTTCCCCCCTCGGTTCTGGGGCCTTAGCAGGAACCACCTTTCCCATCGATCGCCATTACAGTGCCGAATTATTGGGCTTTGAAGGGGTGTATGCCAATAGCTTAGACGGGGTGAGCGATCGGGATTTTGCCATTGAATTCTTAAATGCCGCCAGCCTGATCATGGTGCACCTCAGCCGCTTGAGTGAAGAAATGATCCTCTGGGCGTCCCAGGAATTTAGCTTTATTAGCCTGACGGATAGCTGTGCCACGGGGTCAAGCATTATGCCCCAAAAGAAAAATCCCGATGTGCCGGAGTTAATTCGGGGTAAAGCGGGACGGGTCATTGGCCATTTACAAGGGATGCTGGTGCTGATGAAAGGTTTGCCTTTGGCCTATAACAAGGATTTGCAAGAAGATAAGGAAGCCCTGTTTGATGCGGTCAAAACCGTCCAAGTTAGCCTCGAAGCCATGACCATTTTGCTCGATGAGGGCATTGTGTTTCGCCAAGAGCGTCTGGCCGAAGCGGTGGCAGAGGATTTTTCCAACGCAACGGATGTGGCGGATTACCTGGCCGCTAAGGGGGTTCCCTTCCGCGAAGCTTACAATTTGGTGGGCAAAGTGGTTAAAACCAGTCTGGCCGCCGGGAAATTACTTAAAGACTTAACCCTCGAAGAATGGCAAGCGTTGCACCCCGCCTTTGAAACCGATATCTACGGGGCGATCGCCCCCCGGCAGGTGGTGGCAGCCCGCAATAGTTACGGTGGTACGGGCTTCGATCAAGTTAAAACGGCGATCGCCCATGCGAAAACCGAACTGGGGCTGACTTAAACATTAATTCTCGTCCCCCCGCCAGGTTTCGGGGTTAAGCTTTTCCCTTTTTCGCGTTTTAACCACGCCCCATCCCTGCGCCATGGGATAGTTTAAAGCCCCCAGAAGAATCGAACGCGACACCTATTTGGGGGTGACAGATCCAGTTGTGGAAGTAAACCAGAATAATCAAGACCATTTTACAGAGCGAAATCATCAAGCAATCCGCCGTTTATCAACAAATTTGGCAGGAAGGGACAGCAATAGGAGCTTCTTCAGGGCAAATTAGAGGTTGCCCCAAGGCTCTTGGAAGGGGGATCAGGGATAGCGGCGGTGATTAGTTTAACGGGATTGACAGCGACGGATCTGCAAACTTGGTCTTTTCCCCAGGATTCATCCCGGCGCTTCTACAGCACAGAAGGTCTGATCTATTTCAGTTCATAATTCTTGATGTTTGACCCTAGGATGACGGAGGGCTTGATAGGGCAGGGTTTTGGGCATCTTGAAACCCATTATCAATACTATTGCCTTGGTTGCTCAGTTTTATTGTTAGCGCTAGGATTATTAGGAATTTTGCATGGGGGGTATTTTCCCCGACTTGTGCATTGAGTCTGCTTTGGTAAAAATTACCCTATTTTGTTGATGTCTTCTTCTCCCCTGCCCAATGATTCCCCGGAAGAGAATCCCCAACGCCAAGGGGTACCGGTTAATTACGAATACACCGTTAATTTACCAGATTTATTGACCCAGTTGGATCTTTCGCTGTTGATTTCCACCTACCAAGCGGGGCGGGTGGCCAGTGTGGGCGTTCACGGCGGGGAACTGCGGGTGGGATTTGCCCATTTTGACCAGGCCATGGGCTTAACTCGCACGGCCACGGGGATCGCGGTGGGCACTAAGAAGGAGATTTGGTTGTTGCCCGCTAGTCGGGAGCTTGCGCCCCAAATTAAGCCAGCGGGGGAGCGGGATATGGTCTTTCTGGCCCGGTCTTGCCATCTGACGGGGCCGATTATGGGCCACGATTTGGCCTTTGGTCAGGGTCGTCTCTGGGTGGTGAATACGTTGTTTAACTGTTTGGCGACGGTGGAGGGGAATTGGAGTTTTGTGCCCCAATGGAAGCCGCCTTTTATTTCGGACATTGCCCCTGGCGATCGCTGTCATCTTAACGGTTTGGCGTTAGGGGAAGATGGGGTTCCGGCCTATGTTTCGGCGCTGGGGGAAACGGATACGGAAAATGGCTGGCGGGAAGGTAAAGCTTCCGGTGGGTGTTTGCTGGCGGTGAAAAGCGGGGAGGTGATTCTACGGGGGTTATCCATGCCCCATTCCCCCCGGCTGTACAAAGGTTTGCTCTATTTTCTGGATTCGGGACGGGGGACGCTGAATGTTTGCGATCGCCTCAAGGGTGAATCTGAGGTCATTGCTGAATTGCCGGGCTTTACCCGTGGGTTGGACTGTTGGGAGGGTCACGCTTTTGTTGGCTTGTCCCAGATCCGGGAAACGGCGGTGTTTGGGGGCTTGCCCCTGGAGGATCGTCGGGCAGAGTTGCGCTGTGGGTTGGCGATCGTCAATCTCAGTAGTGGTCAGGTGGTAGGAACTTTTTGGTTTAACAGTGGGGTGGAGGAGGTCTTCGCTGTCACTGTGCTACCGGGCTACCGTAATCCGGCGCTGATTGGCCCTGATACGGAGTTGGATGATTTTCCCGCCGTCTGGATGGCGCCGCCCTTGGGTTCTTAATTTTTTTTACTTTTACTTTTCTTGGAGAAAATTTCCATGTCAATTATTAGTTTATTAAATGATAAGGGCATCTCGAAAAATAGCAAAATATAGTTTTTTTCAATCATGGTATTTATTATGGAAATGGTGAGAATTAAATTTTGTTGACAAATAGCTATCTCATTGCCCACTTTT
>JBJOGT010000414.1:0-4647 GCA_046048115.1 Cyanobacteriota bacterium
CATTTAGATTTGGACCTCGAAAAACTAGCCGCCAACGTGCGATCGATGAATCCCCATGTCACCATCATTCCGGTTTCCGCCAAAACGGGAGAGGGTTTAGAGGCTTGGTTTAGTTGGGTCAAAAGCCAAGTCAAAGCCACTGCCACTATCTCGATTTAAAACTGTTAAAAAAAGCACGGTAAAAAGTACCCATTTCCTGTTTACTAATCACAATTCCCTCAATTTTTATCAGAAGGTAAACATTTCCCCAGGGTTAGCCAACCGTTTTGGTAATAGCCCCTATCCATTCTTTACTTGGTCTTTAAAAATGAAACAACGTAGTTTATTGTCCTCACTAATCATTTTTTGTAGCAGTCTGTTGCTGGTGGTAAGTTGTAGTCAAGCGCCCCCAGAAACCACCACCTCCGAAAATGCCCCTGCGGTACCAGAAGGCCCTCCCATCGTTATTGGTTACAGTAATTGGGCCGGTTGGTGGCCCTGGGCGATCGCCGAAGAAGAAGGGCTATTTGCCAAAAACGGTGTCAATGTGGAGATGAAATGGTTTGATGGCTACTTAGAATCCATGCAGGCCTTGGCAGCGGGGCAACTGGACGGCAACAGCCAGACCTTGAATGACACCATATCCTTTGCCGGAGAAGCCATTAATGGGGAAGTGGCCGTGTTGGTCAATGACAACTCCGCCGGTAATGACAAAATTATTGTGACAGCAGAAATTAATACCATTCAGGATTTAAAAGGCAAAAAAGTGGCGATCGAAGAAGGGGTAGTGGATGATTTTCTGCTGAGTTTAGCTCTGGAACAGGAAGGTATGAGCCGGGATGATGTGGTGATTGAACCCTTAGAAACGGGGGCAGCGGCGGCGGCGTTTGCGGCGGGAAAAGTGGATGCGGTGGGGGCCTTTCCGCCCTTTTGGTTAACGGCATTGAAACGGGAAGGATCGAAGGAATTAATTAGCTCCAAAGAATTTCCAGGGGCCATTCCTGATTTATTAGTGGTGACAGAAAAACTGATTCAGGAAAAACCGGAGCAGGTGCAAGCGTTGGTCAACACTTGGTTTGATATCCGCGATTTCATGGCAGAAAATCCAGAAAAATCTGACGAAATTATGGCTAAGCGGGCCGGAGTCAGCCAAGAAGATTTGCAGTTATTTAAAGAGGGTACAGAATTTTTTACCCTGGAACAAAACCTAGAAGCCTTTAGCCCTGGGGACACCATGAAGCACATGCCCTTTGCGGCACAGAAAATGGCGGATTTCATGATCAAAGTCGGTTTTATTAAAGAAGTACCGGATTTGACCAAAATTTTGGATGATCAGTTTGTGAAAACCCTAGCAGGCCAAGCTTAATCTGTCTCCAATCTGTTAGTAATCGGAGGGGAATTAACGCTATTTTGCTGCTCTTCAATTCCCCAATATTATGCCCGTTGCTCCCAATTCCTTATCAAGCCAAATCCCAAAACAGACCCTAAAACCAACCGTTTTTTGGCACATTGGGGACACCATTCCTAGTGCGCTCAAATGGTCACTGATGTCCCTTTCCATTATTGTCCCCTTGGTGCTGTGGACAGGAATTTCTGCCTTACCCGTAGTAGATGACATTTTTCTACCGTCTCCGTGGGCAGTAGTTAAAGCCCTGGGTAGTCTAATCCAGCAAGGGGTTTTAATCAAAGATGCAGTGACCAGCTTTGGTCGCGTAGTGGGCGGTTTTTTCTTAGGAGGATTAGTGGCCATTCCCTTAGGGATTTTAATGGGTACTTTTCCGAGCATTCGCAGCTTAACAGAGCCAATTATTGGGGTGGTGCGTTACATGCCGGCTCCAGCTTTTATTCCTTTATTAATTATTTATTTGGGCATTGATGAAGCGTCCAAAATCATGCTGATCTTTATCGGCACAATTTTCTTTAATACCTTGATGATTATGGATGCGGTGAAGTTTATTCCCAAGGAATTGATTGAGGTAAGCTATACCTTAGGGGGACAACGATTACAGGTCTTATTAAAAGTGATTACGCCCTATGTAATTCCCAATATTCTCGACGCTTTTCGGATCAATATGGCTGCGGCTTGGAACCTGGTGGTGGTAGCGGAATTGGTAGCGGCGGATAATGGTTTAGGAAAACGTATTTTATTGGCACAAAAATTTTTAAAAACCGATGAAATTTTTGCCTGTTTGATTGTGTTGGGTTTAATTGGCTTTGCTTTGGATTTATTTTTTCGCTTAATCTTGCGTTTTACCTGCAAATGGTCGATAGAACAATAGTTTTTTGAGGTAGCTGGGTGCAATTAAGTTAAGTTTCGTAAAATCCTTACCCTGCATGGAATTGGTGAAAACGATGTCTTACATTTAATTATGTCTCCCTACTAGATCAATTGGGGGATATCTAGAAAAATAATGCAAATCAACGTTTATCCCATATTTCGCAGGTTGCCACCATGGATAGCACAACTAATGTAAACTCCACTTTGGATGGGACATTAGCTCTTGTTTGCGCCCTACCTGCTGTGCTTTTATTTATACTGCTACTCTCCATGTAGGGTGTGGGGAATGTAGGATAAAGTCTTTGCCGATGTCGATGGTCAGTTGTCCGGCGAGTAAGTTCTGGTGGTCAATAGTGCTGCATTGGTGGTGGTCAACACGTCTACCTATCAGCTCATAAATGAGGAAGTAGCGGGCTTTCAATCTGCTAAAAATTTAGTGATCAATTTAACCCGCTTTTCCGGGACACTGCCAGACTTTGGGGCGATCGCCGTTAATAGTTTCTTTGTTTGGAATTGCCCTAGCGCCGATATTGGGAAAACGTCTACCTAATTGGTACTAATTTTAAATACCTAATTGGCACTAATTTTAAAAAAAGAAACTGTTTAGCCACCGCTGATCTTGGCTTTATACCCCTGTTTGAGTAAAAAAGCTAAAACTTTTTCCCGTTGCTCTCCCTGGATTTCTAAGGCATTATCTTTGACCGTACCGCCGCCGCCGCAATGACTTTTTAATGTCTTTAGTAATTGGTTCAAACTAGAGGGAGACAATTGGAACCCACTAATGACCGTTACTGTTTTACCTTTACGTCCTGAACGGGTGGATTGAATGCGAATTATTTGCTGTTGTGGGGGCAAATCTAGGATTTGATCCGTCGGCTCCGTCGGGGGAGGGCCAAATTCTTGGTAAACGATGCGGGGGGAATTGGGGGGAGGAGAGGATGCCATCGGCTTGGCCTGCACAGGAAATAGTGTAAAAAACAGTAAGGATATGGAATAGCTAAGATACGGAAACCAGAAAACAAAATGACGGGTCGATACCATAGCCGTTGTCAATATTATCGCAATTGTTGGTTAATCGCTGGGGGAATCACAGGTAAGAACACATAGACACTTAAAAGTCAAAAATACGATCGTTCAATAAAAGTTAGTGTCCCAATGACTAGGAATAGAATGCTCTCCAGCGTCATCAAGATCCCTCTAATGCGTGGGGGTCATGCCCTATTCCCCCGTTCAACTTTCCCATTTTTTTCATTTTGGGTGTGGGTTTGCTCTGAATCAAAGATCAGAATCGGGAACTTCCCGCGCTAAATCCACTAAAATAGGTAATCTATGCCTAATCTCAGGGTTAGGTATGGCTGAGCATCATTCACCCTTATCCCAATTTTGTACAATTAGGAGGTTTTAAAATCCCCAATGACTCAAGTTGTAGTAGGCCAAAACGAACCCATTGAATCCGCATTACGCCGCTTCAAACGTCAAGTTGCCAAAGCTGGCATTTATACAGACTTCAAAAAGCATCAATTTTTTGAAACCCCTCAGGAAAAAAGCAAGCGCAAGGAAGCAACCCGCAGAAGACAGCGTTCCCGTCGTCGTTAATTAAAATATTTTTTCCATTATTTAAATCTCTAGTGATTTTTCCGTTTATTTTCTGACCCCAACGTGTCATGGTCGGGATGTAAACGGATTTTTTTGGGGACTTGACCGGCAGCTAGGCTAGAATTTTGCGGCAGAATAAGGCACGGTGCAGGGGAGTTTTTCCCAATTGTTGTAGGCCCTGACGATGTTTAGGGGTGCCATAACCTTTGTTATTGGCTAAATCGTAGCCAGGATACCGAGAGGCTAGACGGATAATCAGGCGATCGCGCCATACTTTGGCCAAAATACTCGCAGCTCCGATCAGGGCAGAGTGGGTATCACCCTTGATTACGGCTGTTTGAGGAATGGTTAAACCTGGGATGAAGTCACGACCATCCACTAACAAATAGTCTGGACTAATCGATAACCCTGCAATCGATCGCCCCATGGCCAACAAACTGGCTTGGCGAATATTATCTCGGTCAATGGTCGGAACATCCGAAAAACTGATGTGATAGGTCGTGAGGATGCCCAATAATTGACCAGCTAAATTTTCCCGTTGACGGGGGGAGAGCTTTTTACTGTCTCTAACGCCCAATGGCCGTAGACTGGCGATCGCCGCAACGGGCAACACCACCGCCGCTGCCACCACCGGACCAAAAATAGCCCCCCGCCCTACTTCATCAACCCCGGCTACTAGGCGATCGCCGTTAAAGTGATGCTGGGTTAACCACCAATCCTGACGATCAAAGTCTGTAAGCATGTTGGGGTCGGGGTCAAGGTTCATAACTCCGCTGAAGAGCGCCGCCGCCGTC
>JBJOGT010000415.1:0-2804 GCA_046048115.1 Cyanobacteriota bacterium
TTCCTTACACCCATCCATTGTCTTTGTGGACGGTAGGGTTACAACAACGGGATCACATTACCTGTGCCTTTGAGCGTAGTGATCTGGTGATTGCGGTAGGGTATGACCTGATTGAATATTCCCCTAAAAAATGGAATCCCAATGGCGATTTACCGATTATTCACATTGGCATTATGCCGTCTGAAATTGACAGTAGTTATATTCCCGAAGTTGAGGTGGTAGGGGACATTACCGATTCCCTGTTGGATCTCCTCAAGCGGTGCGATCGCCAGGGTAAAAAGACCCCCTTTGGTGCGTCGCTGCGGGCGGAAATTAAAGCGGAGTATGAACATTACGCTGATGATCAGGGTTTTCCGGTGAAGCCCCAAAAAATTATTTATGATCTTCGGCAAGTGATGGGCCCGGATGATGTGGTCATTTCCGATGTGGGGGCCCACAAAATGTGGATGGCTCGCCATTATCACTGCGATAGTCCCAATACCTGCTTGATTTCTAACGGGTTTGCCGCCATGGGTATTGCCATTCCTGGGGCGATCGCCGCCAAGTTGGTTTACCCTGATCGCAACATTGTGGCTGTGACTGGAGACGGGGGCTTTATGATGAACTGCCAGGAATTAGAAACCGCCATGCGGGTGGGTACGCCCTTTGTGACGCTCATTTTTAACGACAACGGCTATGGCTTGATTGAGTGGAAGCAAATTAATCAATTTGGTGAATCCAGCTTTATCAAGTTCGGCAATCCCGACTTTGTTAAATTTGCCGAAAGCATGGGGCTAAAAGGCTATCGGGTCGAAGCAGCCGAGGATTTAATTCCCATCCTCAAAGAAGCCCTCGCCCAACCCGTCCCCACGGTGATTGATTGCCCGGTGGATTATCGGGAAAATATTCGTTTTTCCCAAAAAGCTGGGGAATTATCCTGTGAAATTTGGGAATAGATTGATTAGCCGTTAATTCCCTCAATGTCCCGCCTTTAACCCGAAATAATGCCCATTAAAAATTCCCCGAAAAGTCAAACCTTCCAGGGGAATTTAACATTGATAGGTAAAAAAGCAGGGCAATCAAGAATAATTGTCTGAATTTTATTGGGTTACGGAATTACCAGCTAGATTTCGTGACGCCGGGGAGCAGACCTTGGTGGGCCCATTCCCGTAACACATTGCGACACAGGCCGAAATCACGGTAGTAGGAACGGGGGCGACCAGTCACTTGACAGCGGTTGCGGCGGCGGTTGGGAGCACTATTGCGGGGTAAATCTTGCAGCTTTTGGTGAACTGCCAGTTTATCTTCAAGGGTTTCAGCTTGACGGAATTCTTCTTTCAGCGCTTCCCGTTTAGCAGCATACTTTGCTACCAAGCGGCTACGGCGCTTATCCCGCTCGATCATGGATTTTTTTGCCATCGGGGTTTTGTTTTTATTTCTGTAATCAAAAAGTCAGCATTTCCCACTGTATCACACCATCATGGGAAATCCTAGATTAGAAGCGAACATGGAGGGATTCGAACCCCCGACCCTCAGGACCGGAACCTGATGCTCTATCCACTGAGCTACATGTCCATGGTTTGGCTTGAGCTACTACCAAAACTTTTTTCAGCTTAGCATTTCTGCGTCGGATGCGGGCATCAATTTTGCCCCATTTTCCATTAAGACAGTTTGTTGCTCTACGGTAAGACCGGGATTATCCCCCAATTGGGTTTGGTTAACGTTGGCGGCACTCAGGTTGGCACTATTAAGGGTGGTACCTTGCAAGTTGGCCCCACTCAAATCTGCGCCGATCAAGTTGGCGAGGGCTAAACTGCTTTTGCGAAAGTCGGCTTGGTTAAGGTTCGCCCCTTCTAAATAGGCCACGCTCAAATCTGCGCCGCGAAAGTTACTGTGGGCTAAATTGGCCCCGCTCAAGTCCGCATCAGTGAGAATTGCGCCGCGAAAGTTACTGTTAGCTAAATTTGCTCCACTTAAATCAATCCCGCTCAAATTGACCCCCACAAATTTCCCCCCCGCTAAATCCCGCAGGGGATCAAGATTAACTAATTGGGCTAGGGCAAGGAGATCGGTGGTGGTGGCATGGGCGATTGACTGGAGGCGATCGCCTAGGATCATTTCTTTTTTTTGTAATACCTCAACATCAGCTTGGGCAGGAAGTGGTTGCCAAGCAGGGAGGGGGGCGATCGCCCATTGATGCCAACTCAAGGCCGGGGGAAACCAATCATTCACTAAAAATTGTGCGATCAAGCGATCAACCATGGCTAGTTGATTCGGAGAAAGATCCGGCGGCCAGAGTCCCTGACTGTCGGCGATCGCCAGATCAGCGGGGGTAATGGTAAAGGTTGCTTGCCAATGACTGGAGGGATCAGATTTTAAGTCAGCTAGGCTAACGGTGAGCGGCTTGGTATCTCCCCCAAAATGAATGTGCCATTGACCTGTCGAGGGAGAGTGATGACGTAACTGAATGTTAGGCGGTAAGTCAGGATTGAGACTTAACGTACCCCCTTGGCCCTGTAGCCGTAATATCCCCCCCCGCACTACTACCTTGATGCGTCCTGATAGTAAGGAAAGCCATTGTTCTTGTTGGTCAAATATGGCCGTAATGCCCCAAGCGTCACCCTCTGGTGTGGGTTGCAGGTCAAGGGTTAAGGTTACTGCCTGGGGATAGGGATTTTGGCTTTCGAGGAAATGAAGAACTGACATGGTTGGGGCAATAAATTCGGAACAGGGGCGACCACTTAAGCTTAATCATGGGGTGGATTGGAGTCTCTGTCTAGCGTTGCTGAGTTGGCATCAGTCGTCTGTTTTAGATGGGGTAAAAC
>JBJOGT010000416.1:0-2572 GCA_046048115.1 Cyanobacteriota bacterium
TGGGGATTCATTGATCGCACGTTGGCGGCCAGTTTTTCGAGATCCAAATCTAAATGGGGAATTAAATCGATTTTGGTAATTAATAAACAATCCGCCTCTTGGAACATGATTGGATATTTCAAGGGTTTGTCTTCCCCTTCTGTCACGCTCAACAAAGCCACTTTGGCATGTTCCCCCACTTCAAATTCGGCGGGACAGACTAAATTACCGACGTTTTCCACCCAAACCAAATCAAATTCATTGGGCTCGTAATCTTCTTTGAAACGATGAATTCCCCCGGCCACCATTTTGGCGTCCAAATGACACGATCGCCCGGTGTTAATGGCAATGACAGGACTACCATATTGCCGCAGGCGATCGGCATCGAGTTCGGTGGTCATGTCCCCTTCAATCACCGCCATTTTTAATTGACCCTGTAGGGCGGCTAGGGTTTTTTCCAGCAGAACGGTTTTACCCGCCCCCGGACTACTCATCAGGTTTAAACAGGTAATGCCCCACTGATCAAAATGTTCGCGGTTATGGTCTGCGCCATCTTGGTTAGCATGGAGGAGATTAATGCCCAGGGCGGCGTCAAAGGTTTGGTGCATGGTTTAGGGTTCAGGGTTCAGGGTTCAGATTTCAGGGTTCAGTTAACAGTTAGAATTTAGGCGTTACTAACCGGTTGGGGGAGAGAATATTCAATGTGATCAATTTTGAGTTCCCGCCCGGAGCGAATGTCTTCCATCGGCGATCGGCAGGTGGGGCAGGAATATTGCAAGCCAATGTCGGGTTTATATTCCGCTTGACAGGGATGGCAATAGGCAATTAAGGGTACGTCTTTAATCACCAATTCCACCCCGTCTAAAAAGGTGTTGCGGGTTTGCACCTCAAAGGCAAATTGCAAACTCACCGGTTCGACGCAGGTAAATTGACCCACGAGAAGATGAATTTTTTCAATGTTGGGTTTTTCAGCTTGCTCATTGAACCAATCTTGAATGGTTAAAATCAGGGCTTTTGTCATGTCAGTTTCATGCATAAAGAAATACCCAAAAACTAAATTAGAGATACTCTCTCACCAAAGAAATTGTTTTAACGACTTTTGCTTTTAATTTTCCTTTTTTGTTTTTGTAAAGCTCAGCAATTTGCATATCCATCTCATCCGCACCATCCTCATAATAGGTATCTGATAGTAGTTCAGCATATATATCCAAATACTTTTGGATAGATGATTTTTTAGGCCATACCATTGCCATGTCTAACAAATTGGTAATGCCAAAATCATTTTCATCATTTGGATCAGGACAAGCATAGATATTGTCATCGGGAACGACAATTAAGACGTAGCCAAGGGGGGCATTTTTCGGGGGCGTACCAAAACCTTTTGCCATAACGTTTTTCACCAGTAAATGAAATTGATTGTGTTAAAAGCTTAGGGTTTGGCTAGGATTACTGCCAAGGTTCATCTACATTCATGTTGGCTTCGGGGTGAATATAAGCCGGGGTTTCGGGTCGGGGTAATTGGCCGGAAATGACTAAATGGGCCAGGGTGTCACAAATGACGCGGGTGGCTAACAGGGAGGTCATATCACTGACATCGTAGGGGGGCGACACTTCCACCACTTCCATGCCACAGAGGGGAACCGCTTGCACAATGCGTTTGAGTAAATACAATGCTTCTCGGGGGAGTAAACCACCGGGTTCCGGCCAGCCTGTACCAGGGACAAAGCCCGCATCAATGCAATCAATATCAAAGCTAATCCAGACACAATCCGTGCCATCGGTGGCCCGTTCAATGGCAAAATCGGCGGCGGCATCCAACCCCATGTCTATGATGTCGGTGACCGTCAAAATATTGGTGGCCCGTTCCCGACAGACCTTCACCCCTTGGCGCGGCACTTGCCACCCGCCGATGCCCAATTGCACGAGATTCTCCGCCGGGGCATTTTTCATATTGGTGGCATGGAACCACGGGCAGGTGTGCATCCGTTCATCTAGATCCGTTTCCTGGGTATCCACATGGCGATCGAAGTGGATGATGCCGACTTTTTTATCCCCTAAATGCCGACAGATCCCCCGCACCGTGGGAAAACCGATGGAATGATCGCCACCAAGGATAATGGGCAACGCGCCAGAACTAAAAATATGGGCAATACCTTTGGAAATTTGGTCAAAGGATTTTTCGTTATTGGCGGGAATGGTAAAAATATCCCCCACATCACAGAGGGTAATTTGTTCCCGTAAATCCACCCCCAGCTCAAAGTTATAGGGCGTGTACAGTGCGGAAATTCGACGAATGCCCTGGGGGCCAAAACGGGTTCCAGGACGATAGGTGGTGCCAGAATCATGGGGAACCCCCACGATCGCCACGTCATAATTGCCGACTTTCCGTACATCTTCTAAATAAGGGGCTTTGAGAAAGGTATTGATCCCGGCATAGTGGGGCAGTTCTCCCCGGGAAAAGGTGGGAATGGTGCGGTCTTTGATACTGGCTGCGGCTTCCAAACCATAGGTTAAGCCCTGATCCACTTCCTGTTGCCACCCGGTTAAGGGTAACTGGGCCTCCTTGGCCAACGCTTCTTGGGCCTCCGACGGC
>JBJOGT010000417.1:0-3130 GCA_046048115.1 Cyanobacteriota bacterium
GCGGTGAACCCCAATCGAAGACGGCGATCGCACCAGGAATTACAAGACCTTGAACAAAGTTTACTGGCCAAAACGGGGTTAGATTACCGCCGGGAGGTCAAGCCCTGGTTAGGGGAAGAAGTCAGCCTGGCAGTGACGGATTTAGATTACGACCAAGATCCCACCAATGGGGCCCAACCCGGTTACTTATTAGTCGTCCACAGCAAAGATCCCGAACTGAGCCGGGAATTTCTGCAATTGTCCTACTCCACAGCGGCGATCGCCGGTAATGCAGATTTAGTTTTTGATCAATACCAAGGGGTAAAAATTACCTATAAACGTCCCCTCCGTCCCGTGGGCAATGGCAATTTACTGGCCAGTGCGGTGGTGGGGAACTATGTCATTTTTGCTAACCATCCCCAGGTGCTGCGCCAATCCCTCAACAGTTTGCAAGCGCCGTCCCTGAGTTTGACCCAACAAGCGTCCTATCAAGGGGCATTGGCCAGTTTAACCACCCCCAGACTAGGGCTGTTCTATGCCAATTTTCCCGCCCTTTCTGCCTGGCTGAGTCAACAGCCCCGACCCGAAAATGGGGCGATCGACCAAACCTTAACCGTGGCCCTTTCCCTCCAAGCCCAAGGTCTTGTTGCCCGCACAGCTTTCACAGGTCTCCATTTGCCCTCTGCCCCGATCGCCTCCAAGGAAAATATCCCTACCCCTGACTTAGTTCCCCTACCGGTGGATAGTGGGTTGGTTATTACCGGAGAAAATTTAGCTCAACAATGGCAAGGATTGGCCGAGGGATTAGTATCCCAAAGTCCGTTGCAACAGAGCTTGAGTCAATGGATCAATGATTGGCAAACTCCCTTGGGTTTAGATTTAGCCAACGATATTTTTGCTTGGGTAACCGATGCCTATCAATTGATATTGATCCCCCGAGCGTTCTCCCCCACAACAGAGTGGGTTTTTGTCACCCGTAACAGCGATCCCGAAATGACCCAAGCGGCCCTCGACCACCTCGATCAACTGGCGATCGCCCAGGGCTATCAAGTATCCCCCCTGACCCTCGGGGAGCGGCCAGTCACCGCTTGGACAAGCCTCAAAACCCTCGCCAAAAACCAACTCACCAGCCTGCAAACCCAAGTGCGGGGGGTTCATTACCAAGGCACAGACAGGGTGATTTTAGCCAGTTCCCTCGAAGCCCTCTCCGCCGTTCTCGTCGATCATCCTGGGGCAACCTTGGCTGACCAACCCCAATTTGCCCAGGCGATGACCACCCTCCCTGATAACCAGTATTTGTATCTAGACTGGCAACGTAGTGAGCCGTTTTTAGCGAAACAACTGCCGGTATTACGGGTATTGGAATTATCCCTGAAGCCGTTGTTTAAAAATTTACGATCCCTGACCATCCATGCCGATGGGGGAACGTCAACCATCCAAAATGGCACACTATATTTCAACCTGGGCGTCCCCAAACGATCATAATTTAAAAACAATTTTCCCTACTATGACCCGTGCGAAATTATTACAACCCGACTTGGTGTTGGGAAAAACCATTGTTGATCTGTCTGTGGCGATGCTTGAGCGCCATCAATTACGGGGTCTGGTGTTGGACGTGGATGAAACCCTTGTGCCGTTTAAAGGGAACGCGGTCTCCCTGGAACTGCGGCAATGGATTAGCCAAGTCAGACATCGGATGCCCATTTGGTTAGTCAGCAATAATTTCAGTGAATCCCGCATCGGGGGAATCGCCCAGGATTTAGACCTCCCCTTCTTATTTGGGGCCGCTAAACCCTCCCGCCGTAAACTCCGCCAGGCGATCGCCGAAATGCAATTACCCGTGGCTTCTGTGGCCATGGTCGGCGATCGCCTATTTACCGATGTCTTAGCGGGAAATCGATTAGGCATGTTTACGGTGCTAGTCGAGCCGATGGTGTTGCCGGGGCAAATACCCCATCCCTGGTCTATCAGAAATATGGAAGTCTGGATTTCCCAAAGACTCGGCGTTTCCCTTAACCATTTGTAACCGATGTTTACAAAACTCAATGTTAAAACATGCAACGAAATATAAAAAGAATATTAAGGATTTTGTCTTTTTGGAAATCTTCAGACCATAATAGAGGCATGAAATTAATAAGGGGTCGCCTTTATAAAGACCCTAAACATAATAAAAACCCCGGGGATCAAGTAGTTTTTGCTTGATCCCTTAATATTGGAACCCCATTGCTAAGTTAGACTTTAGACACATTCTTGGCGGTTCCTATCAAGGTTTTACGACAGGAACATTGCATTTATTCACATTTCGTTACATGGACTAGAGTGAATCAATCTGCCAAATTGGTCACAGAATTCAGCGCTGCAATGTTATCAAGGGGCGCTACCCTTAAACGAAACATCTTCATTTTTGCGGGAAGGGGACATTATCGATGTGTTTAGCGTTGCCAGGTAAAGTTATCAGTCTGATTCCTAACGCCGATCCCTTATTGCTAGCGGGAAAGGTCAGCTTTGGGGGCATTATCAAAACGGTGAGCTTGGCCTATGTGCCAGAGGTTCAGCCAGGGGATTATGTCATTGTCCATGTGGGGTTCGCCATCAGCATTGTGGATCAGGCCGAGGCAGAAGCAACTCTCCTGGATTTACAAGAATTAGAGGCATTGCAAGTCTGATCGCCGTCCCCTTGCGTCATGGCAGACATTCCGTTTCAATGGGAATTTATTGTCAAAATATTCATGAACATTCAGGTAAAGTCCCTCATCGTCATGGGGATTATCTCTGGGTTGGAGATGATTCCCTTCCACCATCAAGCTGCCAACGCCCAACGTCGCCCCAGTTACTCCGCCGCTTACTGCGAATCCTAAGCCAATGATTATGCTCGACGTAATTCCCAGCGGGGGCAAGGTTTAAAGGGCGCAATGGGAGGGGCCGCAGCGGGGGCTGCCCTCGGCGCTATTTTTGATGGCGGACAAGGGGCAGGCAAAGGCGCTTCCATTGGGGCGGCCGTCGGGGCAATCAGCGGTGGGGCGCGGCGAGCAAGAAGCTACAATCGGCTCTACGATGAAGCCTACGATGACTGTCGCCGGGGTTACATCCAAACCCCCTATTAGTTAGGGCTTGCTGAATAAGTCGTTTATGAAAAGTTATGAGGCTAGGG
>JBJOGT010000418.1:0-3434 GCA_046048115.1 Cyanobacteriota bacterium
CTTGGAAATTACTATGCCCACTGCCCCCTCTTGCTCCGTCTTTTGCTACTTGTGGGTAAAGCATAGGATAGGGGAAGGGGCATTTGGGGAAGTCGAGATGAGTAACCATAGTTTAATCATGTTTTTGTACTTATGTTGTTAGACGGGGTTATTGGAACGTTTTAATGACTTTTGATTTGATCCCTAAACTGATTAAATAACTTAAGCTTGCGACTAAAATAATCGTTGCCCCCGAGGATAAATTTAAGCTATAGGAAAGGGCTAAACCCGAAGCACAAAAAACTATGCCTAATACCGTAGCAATCAGCATCATTTGGGGCACATCTTGCACATATTGGCCGGCGATCGCCGCTGGAATAGTTAATAGGGCAATGACCATAATCAGTCCCACCAATTGCATTACCATCACGACTGTTAAGGCGATCGCCGCCACGAGCATTAAGTATAAAAAATCAACGGGCAGATTACGGGTTGTGGCATAAATAGGATCAAAGGAAATGGCGAGAAACTCTTTATAAAACAGTAATAATAAAATAATAATTAAACCATCTAATCCCGCCATCATCCATAAATCCTGTCGGGGAACCGTTAAAATACTGCCAAATAAATAACTAGAAACATCGGCTTTATAGCCCTGGGTTAAATCAATTAGCATGACGCCAGCGGCCATCCCTAGGGCCCACATGACCCCGATTAGGGTGTCACTCCGTTGTTGGGAATGTCTGGCCACCCAACCCATGGCTAAGGACATAAAAAACGAAAAGGCGATCGCCCCCCAGAGGGGATTAAATTCAAAATAGTAGCCCAAGCCGATTCCCCCATAGGCAGCATGGGCAATGCCACCACTAATAAAAACCATGCGGTTAATGACCACAAACGAGCCAATTAAACCGCAGGCAATACTCACTAAAACCCCTGCTATTAAGGCATTTTGCATGAAATCGTACTGCAAAGCCGTCCATAACGCTTCAACCATGGCGACAGTCTTCCCCGTGAAAATGGCCATTGACTAAGGTTTCGGTCAACGGAGACTCCGGTTGGGATGAATGATGTTCAGGAAACACTCGATGGGGAACGCCATGGGCGATTAAATCCACCGGACATTGGTAGGTGGCTTCAATCATGGCCGCAGTAATAACCCGGTCTTGGTGGTAATGTAAGCGGCGATTCAGACAGCCGACGGTTTTAACGTAACGGGAAATTGCCCCTAAATCATGGGAAATCATGATAATTGTCATCGTTTGGTTAATTTCCCCCAATAACTCGTAAATGCTGCGTTGGGCTTTGGTATCGACGTTGGCAGTGGGTTCGTCTAGCAATAAAATTTGTGGTTGGGAGGCTAGGGCGCGGGCAATGTACACCCGTTGTCGTTGTCCCCCCGATAGGGCAGCCAAAGGGCGATCGCCCAATGCCGTTAATCCCACTCGCTCCAGACACTCTCCCACAATGTTTTTATCCTGGGCATTGTAGCGGCGAAATAATTTACCCCGTCCTAAACGTCCCATTGCCACAACATCTGAAACCCGCACCGGAAATTCCCGATCAAACTCTAGCCATTGGGGGACATAACCCACGTAACGCCGCCCTTGGTCAATGGATCGTTCTAAAATTTGAATGCGTCCTTGTTGGGGCTTAATTAATCCTAAGATCGCTTTTAATAAGGTTGTTTTTCCCCCGCCGTTGGGACCAATCAAGCCCAGAAAATCCCGATCCTCCACTTGTAAATTGATATTTTCTAAGATGGGTGTGGGGCCATAATTAAACCAAAGGTTTTCGATAGTAACAACAGAAGACATAGGGAGGAAACATCCATGGAATAAATTAACGAAGCATCGGAGTAATCCTAGAATTAACCTCCGCTTGCTGTTCCCTGTTCCCGGATTTTTTGGGAAACGTTGATGAGGTTTTCTGACCAGTTAGCCGCTAGTGGATTGATAGTTTCAATCCTGCCTTGGATTTCGGTGGCGATCGCCTCGGCATTTTTAGGACTAAATTGGGGTTCAGAAAAAATCACTTGTAAGCGATTATTTTTGGCTAAATCAACGAGTTGCCCCAACTCCTTCGCACTAGGTTCTTGTCCTTCCACTTCAATGGGAATTTGTTCTAGATTGTAATCCTTGGCAAAGTACCCCCATGAGGGATGGAAGACAATAAATTTACGGGGATTAACTGAGGTTAGATTTTGTTGAATTTGATCATCTAATTGGTCGATTTCCGTTAAAAACTTCTTTAAATTAGCTTGGTAATATTCCGCATTTGGCGGATCAAGTTGGCTTAGACTGGCGGCAATGGTGGTCGCTTGTTGTTTCACCAAGGTCGGGGAAAGCCAAATGTGGGGATCGGTGGTACTTGGTTGCTTGTCTGCCCCCGGAGATGATTGAGTTTTGGAATCGTCAGCGTGGCTATGGTCTCCGTGGCCATGGTCTCCGTGGCCATGGCCATGATCGCCGTGGTCATGGGTGTCCATTAATAGCGGATCGATGCCTTGGGACGAATCAATTAAAACCATATCGGCATTGGCAGACTTTAACCGATCCAACCACGGATTCTCAAATCCCAGTCCCACTAAAATATAGGCTTCCGTTTCACTTAAAGCCTGTAATTGCTGGGGCTTAGGCTCGTAGGTATGGGGATCGCTCGTACCCGGCACAAAGACGTTGACATTGAGGCGATCGCCGCCAATTTTTTCCACGAAATACTGTTGGGGCGGAATGGTGACAGTGACATCCAGGCGATCGCCCTGAACCCCTGATTCCCCTTGATTATCCGCTGCGCCTTGTAGCGCCGATGGTGGAGATTGGCAACCAACGACTACCCCTCCCAAGATCACCCCCACCCCCAGGGAACCCAGCAACCCAAACCGTTTTGAATAAGGCATCAACATAACCAAAAGGGAAGATAATGCAGAAATTGACGACCGTTCGTCGTTCTTTTACAATAATGATAACCATTATCATTGCATAGACTGCTCCTCTTGTCATGGATCGTTCTCTCCCTTCCCGTGGTGATACCGAAAGTCCCCTGCGGGTCCGCCTAGAAGCCCTAACTCCCAACCAGCGTTTAGTGCTCCAGACCCTACAGCAAGAAGCGGATTTAATTTCCGCCCAAGATTTATTTGCCAAACTGCGAAAGACTGAAAAAATCGGTTTAGCTACCATTTACCGTGCCCTCGAAACCCTCAAAGTCGCTGGTTTCATCCAACATCAGGTGAACCGTAGTGGCGAGTCTTTATACCAAGTGCTAGGGCAGGATTGCCATTCCCTGACCTGTTTGCAATGTGGGGAGTCCGTTCCAATCCAAGGTTGTCCGGTGCAAAAGCTAGAACAAGATCTCCAAGCACATCATTCCTTTCGCATCTACTACCACACGTTAGAGTTTTTTGGTCTTTGTGAACCCTGTGCCCAACTCCAGGGCTAGAAGTTTCTCGTCTCTTG
>JBJOGT010000419.1:0-3410 GCA_046048115.1 Cyanobacteriota bacterium
GGATTCCAACGCTGGGGTTCCCACTGCAATAAAGAGAACCTCGCTGTCAGCCACCCCCTTACCCAAGTCGGTGGAAAATAGCAGCCGCCCCCCTTGCATATTACTGACCATCAATTCCGACAACCCTGGTTCATAAATCGGGGACTGACCAGCCCGCATCAACTTGACCTTTTCTTCGTTGTTATCAATGCAGATTACTTGATGTCCCATCTGGGCTAGGCAGACCCCCGTCACCAAGCCAACGTATCCTGTTCCGATTACACAAACACGCATTTGTTATTAATTCCTAATGAATTTCAAGAAGGGGTGAATAAACACCGCCCGAGTACGGTAAATGCGTCAAGCCTAAAAGATAGGGGAGCAACTGTCAATTGTTGGTTGATTGAACTATGTCAAGGCTCCCAAGAAATAAGCAAGCTTAAAATTACTTGAACTTCAACAATATCGGGAAATTAGTCAAAAAAAACCGGTCTTTGGGGGCATTGACCGGTTAACATCTTCATTCCTGAAGTTCGTGTTATTTACTTAGCACCAGCGGCAACTTTCACCACTTCGCCAAAGGCAGCAGGGTCAAGTACGGCCAATTGGGCCAACATTTTACGATTGATTTCAATATTGGCTTTTTTTAGTTGACCGGTCAACTTACTGTAGCTCATGCCTTCTAGTCTGGCGGCAGCATTAATGCGAGTAATCCAGAGGCGACGAAAATCCCGTTTACGTTTACGGCGATCGCGGTAGGCATTACGCAGAGCTTTCATCACCTGTTGATTGGCAGTGCGGAACAGCTTGGAGTGAGAACCTCTAAAGCCTTTGGCTAGCTTAAGAATTTTCTTGCGACGTTTACGGGCAACATTGCCCCGTTTAACTCTAGTCATAGTAATTTTAGGAAGAAAGAATAGTCAGAATAACGGAATGACTGTATTTACCTAGGATCGACTCTCTCCAAATACAGCCTGGGGAGAGATTACATATAAGGCAACATCAACCGCACATTTTTTTCGTCAGCTTCATGTACTAAAGCAGAGTTGGAAAGGCGACGGCGGGTTTGTTCTGAGCTTTTATGCTCTAATAGGTGATTTTTAAAGGCTTTCCGACGAACAATCTTTTTGCCACTGCCGGTTGGGCGAAATCGTTTGGCAGCAGCTTTACGAGTTTTAAGTTTAGGCATAAATGTGGCTTCTATTCGGACACAGTCTTCAACTATATCATACAAAAACAGGGACGGTAAATACTCTAAGATTTTTTTCACTGACTCTCATTATGGCTAATGCCTGTGCAAGCTGATTTTTCCCGCTAAGTCCTAGAAGCACCAAATACAAAGGCTTCGGTGGCTGATCTGATTTTGCAATAAGTGAGAAGAGCTGGGGAGACTTAAGGCTTTCAACTAGATCAAATGCAACAGGATTTTGTTTTCAAAAAGATAACGGGAAAAGTCAGATCCTCCAACAGTCCAGCCTGTTTTGAACCCTTTATTTCATGGGATTACCCTGGGATGACTTTTTCTATGGCAGGCTTTTGAAGCATGAGTCAATCATCGTTAATCCATGACTGTGGTATTGAAAGTGTTAAACAAGGCACAGTGTTAGGCAGCAAAATAGTCTAATTTATTTACACTGTTATATTTTTTAGCCATTTTCCTGCCGATGTAATAGCCTTTTTGCCCCAATTCTAAAGCTTGTTGGGGGCTAGGGCTGGTGAGATGGCACAAATACACTGTTCGATAGTCCCCAATGATGGGCTGAGCGTTTCAAAGAGATGAAATTCTATGGATTTTGATATTGAAGTTGTCCACCGAAAAGGAGTTCAACTCCTTGATGAGCGACAAAATGTCATTGATTTTGAAGGCAAGGTTGAAATCTACAAAAAACTCGAATTACTTTATTTACTCGTCGGGGCTATCAGTAAGGCTTCGAACTTTAATCAGGCTCTTAACTTAGTTTTGCAAGAACTTTGTCAGAAAACAGGTTGGGTTTTTGGTGAAGCCTGGGTACTTAATCCGCAAAATGCCTATTTAGAATGTAGTTCCGTTTGGTTTGCCCATGACGCGAGGGAAGATTACCGGCAAAAATTGACTGAATTCAGACAACAGAGTGAGACCTTTAAGTTTCGGTTAGGGGAGGGACTGCCGGGAAAGGTATGGGCAACCCAAAAGCCTATCTGGTTTAGTGATGCGTCCCAGGAGCCAGATTTTGTACGGTCTGATTTGGCTCTTAGGTGTGGCTTAAAAGCGACGATCGGTGTTCCCATTGTGTCGGCGGGTCAAGTGGTAACCGTACTTGTATTTTTTATGGGGCAATCAGAACCACAAAATAAACGATTTGTTCTGCTATTTTCGACGGTGGCAACCCAACTAGGAAATTTATTTCGGCGCAAACAAATTGAGCAAGAAATCAAGGATGCTGAAGTCAAGTATCGTAATATTTATGAAAATGCTATTTGTGGTATTTTTCAAAGTACCCAATCTGGGCAATATCTGAGCGTTAATCCGGCCCTTGCCAAGATTTACGGCTACGATTCTCCCCAAGCATTAATGGACTCGGTTGTGGATATTAATCAACAACTTTACGTGCAATCAGGACAGCGGGATAAATTTGTTCAACAACTGAAAGAAAACGATGTGGTCAGTAATTTTGTCTCTCAAGTGTACCATCGTAGTGGCAAAATCATCTGGATTTCAGAGAATGCTAGGGCGGTGAGAAGTGAACAAGGCCAGATACTGTACTATGAAGGCATGGTCGAAGACATTACCTATCGCATTGAAGCGGAGCAAGAACTATACACCAAAGCTTATTATGATCCCCTGACCCAATTACCCAATCGAGCCTTGTTTATGAAACGATTGGTTGAAAATATTGAACAGGTTCAACGTAATCCTTTAGATTATCAATTTGCCTTGTTATTTTTAGATTTAGATCGGTTTAAGATTGTCAATGATAGTTTGGGATATTTAATGGGGGATAAACTCCTGGAAAAAGTTGCTAGGCACCTAGAGGCTTATATTCCCGATAAGGGTCTTATTTCACGGATTGGCGGGGATGAATTCACTGTCATTCTCGAAGGGGTTGAAAATCAGGATACAATCCAGGCTGTTGCGGAGCGGATTCTTCAAGGATTTAAAACTCCGTTAGAAGTAGAAGGTCATAAAATTTTTACGGGTACAAGTATTGGGATTGTTTTAAGTTCCCAGTACCATGATGCCCTTGACGGCAAGCCAATTTGTATTACCGCCGAAGGAATCCTGCGGGATGCAGATATTGCCTTGCACCAAGTCAAGCGACGGGGAAAAAATCACTATCAAATTTTTGATGCGGAAACCCGTCAAATCGTGATGGATCTCATGACCTTAGAAAATGATCTGCGTCAGGCGATCGCCGTCGATGAATTTCGGGTGCATTATCAACCCATTGTTA
>JBJOGT010000420.1:0-3925 GCA_046048115.1 Cyanobacteriota bacterium
GGTTAACGCTTCTTTGATCATGACAGCGGAGGGAACTGCCACAATGACTCCCAGCAATCCCCCAATCCTAGCGCCGGTCAATAGGGAAATTAGCACCCAAAACGGATTTAAGCCGGTTACACTACCTAAAACCCTGGGCGCAATGCCATTTTCGACAATTTGCTGAATCACCAGGGCCACAGCTAAAAGTTGTAGAGCCATGCCAATATCCCGGAGGGCAACCAGAAAAGTAACTAAAACAATGCCCACTGACCCCCCGAAGGGAATTAAGGCCATTACCCCAACCGTCAAGCCAAATAAAAGACCAAAGGGAACTTTTAGTATCAGAAAACCTGAAATTAGCCCCAGTGCCATACAGGTTGCCGATACCAATTGCCCCAAAAAATAATTTTGAAAACTGCGGCGCAACGTATCCGAGAAAGGCTGTTGAAAACGCTCCGGCAACCAACCAATGATGCTTTGCCACACATCTTCGGTATGAAGCAATAGGTAAAAGGTCAGAATAATGGTGAGCAGGACATCTAGAAGACGTACGACGGTAAAAACAGTGAGATTAAGGGCCAAGTTGAGCGTACTTCCTGCCAAATTTTGTAATTCACTGGCCAACCGGCTATTAATTTGGGCAATCAAACCGTCAAGGTTAATGGGCCATCCCAACACCTCCACCTGTTGATCTAATAGGACTAGTTGTCGCTGTCCTGAGTCTAGCCAATCGGGTAACCGTGCTACCAATTGTTGAGCCTGGGAAAATGCGAGGGGAACTAAGGTGATCCCCAAAGCGGTAAAAACAATTAACGCCATCAGAAATACCACGGTAGCTGCAATAAACCGCCGTACTCCCTGACGTTCCAACCAAGCCACCGGATAATTGAGCAAGAAGGCAATCACCGATGCAATGAGACTAATGACAAATAAGGATTCAAAATAACCAAAAATTGCGGATAATGCCCGGGCGTTCAGCACCATCAACGGGGCTCCCAAAACCAACACTAACAAGCGGGTCACAGCATTCAGGGAATCCCACCATTTGAATAACCAATTTTTTGGGGGAGACGAGGGGCTAGAATGACTCATGGAGGATTGTGTCATGGTCTGCGATCGCCATAGGTAAAAATGAGGACAAAGAAGACGGTGGGGAACGTCCAAGGAGAAATTTTCGGGGTAATGCCCCTGACTTTTGCCTATTTTAAGGGAAATTTAGAAGCCTGACATAGGGTGAAGGGATTTGGGTCGCTTCTGGGTAAGTTGGGGCGGCAGGGATTTAGAATTAGGATGGTCATAGTGTTCTAGCGCAAAAAAGAGGATCGCCCTTGTTCCTTACCGCTACCCCAAAACCCTAACCATAGGGGACTATTAATGCAAATGTGTTTAGGAGAGAATGGATGAATAATACTGCCCCTGGTGCGGAGGAGATTCGGCGCTTAAGCCAAGAAATTCCTTTCTTTCGAGAATTTGAGCTTGAACTTTTGCGAAATAATATACGCCATATCTCAACTCGCCAGCATCCCGCTAATCAAGTCATTCTGCTGGAACATGATTGGGGCGGCTCGGTCTATTTCATCCTGAGCGGTTGGATTAAAATTCGTACCCATAACCTGGATGGCAAGGAAGTAACCCTTAATATTGTCGGCAAAGGGGAAATTATTGGCGAAATGGCGGCGATCGAAGAAGCCCCCCGCTCCACCGATGCCATTACTCTCACCCCTGCGGAGGTATGCAGCGTCCCCGCCACTGAATTTTATAGTCTGCTACAAACCTATCCGTTAGCTGGTATTCGTCTGGCCCAACTAATTGCCAAACGCCTCCGCCAGTTAAATCGCCGTCTACGATTACGGGAAGCGGAAAGCCTGACCCGAGTGGCTGACACCTTACTTTTTTTAGCCGAAGGTCAAGGGCGCACGACGGCTAAGGGGGTAGCCATTCCCAATCTTCCCCATCGAGAATTAAGTAGTATCAGTGGTTTAGCCAGGGAAACCGTCACCCGATCACTCACTAAGCTAGAAAAACGGGGACTTATCCAGCGCGACCTTGATATTTTAAATATTCCCGACCTAGAAGCGTTAGAAGAAATGGTATCGTAAACCGACGTAATGCCACCCAAAATTGCTTTAGCATAGGGTTTTGGGCAGGTTGATCCGGTGAATATCCCAGACGGGGTTCGCCCCATTTCCTTGTCAACGTCCTTGCTGTGATTCTTTATTAGCCTGGTTTTTTGATGATTCTTCCCGCTGACCGATCGCCGAATAGTGATGATTTTGACCAAGATAATTTTTCTGCTGACCCGGTGATTGAACAGGAAGCCGGAGGGAATTGGGTGGATGGGGATGTAGGAACAGAAGCCGATCATAATCCGATCGCCGACAATGATCCCCCCTTAACTCGTCAACAGCCGGTGCTAAAATCACCCCAAACCTTAGCGATGGTGGAAAGCGCTTTTTTAGCCAGTACGGTAAGTATTATTTGGCTGATTAATTATTATTTTCCCCTCGGCCCCCTGTTGCGGATTTTATTTCCTCTGCCCTTAGCATTGGTTTATCTCCGGTGGCGATCGCCGGCAGCCATTAAAGGCGTTGTGGCGGCGGGACTCTTACTATCGGTGTTGATGGGGCCTACCCGTAGCATTGTATTTTTAATTCCCTATGGTTTAATGAGCCTGCAATTGGGCTTTTGTTGGGTTCGTAATGCCCCCTGGGGCTTTTCCATTTTGACTGGGGGATTAATTGGCGCGTTGGGGTTTTTCTTTCGCTTTTGGCTATTCTCGATTTTGTTAGGGGAAAACCTCTGGCGTTACGTGATGGTGCAGATTACCAATTTAGTAGATTGGTTATTTTTAAAATTAAATATCCTTGCCCAGCCAGATCTCTTGTTAGTGCAAGGTTTCGCCGTGTTAATGATTTTGATTAATAGTTTGATTTATATGGTGGCGGTACATTTAGTGGCGCTGCTAATTTTAGACCGTCTGGGTAATCCTATTCCCCGCCCGCCCCAATGGCTGAAGGTGATTTTGGATTATGACTATTGATTTGACCAATAAGCCAGGGTCGGAATTAGGGACTGGCTCAAATGAAAGGCATCCACCCCTAAAATCGTCCGATCGCCGACGGCCCATAGTCCTGCTTGAGCGTGCCACCACGCCGCCGCCGCCACCCGTTCCCCCCAGGATTGCGATGACTTGGGGGCGAGTATTCCCCCTAGTAAGCCCGTTAACACATCCCCACTGCCCCCCCGGGCCAAGGCTGGGGTACTGTCTTTAATCAGCCAAATTTGCCCTGCTGGGGTGGCGATCGCCGTTTTTGCGCCTTTTAATAACACAATCGTTTGACTCTGTTGGGCCGCTATTTGCACCGCATGGAGGCGATCGCTTTCATCGAGTTCAGGAAAAAGCCGTTTAAATTCTCCTAAATGGGGCGTCAACACAGTGGGGGCGGATCGTTGGGCCAGGCGGGGCAATAATTCCCGTTGGGCAATTTGGTTCAATCCGTCGGCATCGATAATCAGGGGACACTGGGCGGGGAGGACTGCTTCCACTAATAAGCCGGACTGGAGAGTTAAGCCCGGGCCCAAGGCGATCGCCGTGTAGGGAGCTAAATCGGGGTTGGCCAACGCGGCGATCGCTCCGGTCGAAGTTTCGGGGCAGCCCATCACCAACGCTTCCGGACATTGGGCATGGATCAAGGACTTGATACTTTCGGGAACGGCGATCGTCACCATGCCGACCCCACTGGCCCGCGCCCCTAGGGCGGTGAGAATTGCCCCCCCGGCATATTGTTGGGAACCACAGATTAATAAGACATGACCCTGTTGATATTTATGGGTTACAGCGGGACGAATTAACGGTAATCCTTGTCGGGCATGGGTCGGGGTTAATACTTGCGCTGGGTAGGACTTGCCTAAAATTACCTCTAACGCTAAATCAGGAATGCCA
>JBJOGT010000421.1:0-5266 GCA_046048115.1 Cyanobacteriota bacterium
AATGAACAACCGGCGACGGAGGTACATCAATTTACCGATCACCCATCGATTATTTTGGCCAGATTGGGGGCCACCATTGCCACGTTAATTAGTGTGGAATTGGCCCTCCGGGGGCATCTCAGTCCGGGGGGCGGCTTTGCGGCCGGGGTGGCCGGGGGAACGGCCATCGGACTGGTGGCCATTACTGCTCCGCCGGAGTGGTTACATCAACTTTATCAACGGTGGCGGGCGGCAACTTTGGAAAAAGTGTCCGTTTTATTATTCATCGCTCTGGCAGCCTGTAGTCTCTTGGGATTGGCCCTACCCATGGGGGAAATGGGGGCCCAACTCAGTGGCGGTTGGATTCCCTGGCTCAATATCTTAGTAGCATTGAAAGTGGCGATCGGTTCCTGGGGTGCAATCCTGGCATTTATTCGTTACCGGGGCTTACTGTAAACCTATAACTTTAAAATTGCATGGTGTATCCCGTAGCACGGGGTAGACGATCGCCTTGGGACAAAAATCGGTCAATTAACATCGGTCACCCGCCAACTGAGTTTAAGGTTAAACCAAAAATTCCAGGCGGTGACAATGGCGATCGCCAGTAAATTGGCAAAATAGCGATTGAAGTGAAACACATTAAAGAACAGGTTAAGTAATAACACATTAAGAACTAAACCTGCCAAACAAATCAAATTAAATTTAATTAACCGTTTAAAGCGTTGTTTAACACTTTTTTGTTGCTGGGAAATATCTCGAAATGTCCAAATATCATTCCAGAAAAAGTTATTTAAAATAGCTAATTCCGATGCCAAAATTTTACTGCGGGTTAAGCGCCACCCTAACATCATCGGATCACTCAACACAAATAACATTGCCATATCGACCACAACACCACTCAAGCCCACCAAACAAAAACGAATGAAACGGGAGGATCGTGATAACCGCAAACGCCATAAATGTTGTACATATTCCACATATTGTCGCCAAGTTACCTTACTTTCTCCCGATCGCCGTTCCCGAAAGACATAACCCACTTCCGCTAACCAGCGAATCCGCCCCCGTGCCGCCACCTCAATCAAAATTTTATAGCCCACCGGACTTAATTTCTGATGGGCGATCGCCGTTCGTTTGACCATAAAAAAACCGCTCATGGGATCGGATAAGCGACTGATCACCTCCGGCAAAATAAGTAATCCCAACATCTGTGCCCCCCGAGAGAGAAAACGCCGAACAATACTCCATTCACTCACCCCACCTCCGTCCACATGACGACTGGCCACCGCTAAATCGGCTCCCTGGGTCATTTCCCCCAGAAGTTGCAACAAAATTTCCGGCGGATGCTGTAGGTCCGCATCAATCACCCCCAAAATCTCTCCCTGGGCAAGCTGCCAACCCCGAATAACGGCGGTGGATAAGCCCCGTTCGTGGGTGCGGCGAAGCACTTTTACCTGGGGAAAAACCTCCGTTAGCCCCTGGGCAAGTTTCCAAGTCAAATCAGGACTGTCATCGTCCACCACGATCAACTCATAGCGCCCAGACCAATCCGGTTCCAGCAGGGTGGTCAACACCTCTACCATGGCCGCAATATTGTCCGCCTCATTGTAAGTCGGTAACACTAAGGACAAAAAAATGGCTGTGGGGTAGGGCAGATCTGCAACGATTAAATTTTTATCGGATGGGACGGAGGACGCATGGGCCATGGAAGGGAACGGGTCGAAAATCAGTGGATAGCACAGTCATTATCCGTTACCGTTGGCGATTCCCAAGGAGGTCACAGTGTAGTGGGTCCGATGAGAAGGCGAACTCCTGGGCAAGTTTCCAGAACGTCTTGGAAATATTGGGGAGTCCACCTAGTAAAATGCGATCGGGTTTTGGCCCTGTTTCGTTGTCATCTTTAACTATCAAATTGGAGAAAAATTGTGGATTTAAGTCGTATTCCCGCCCAGCCCAAAGCGGGTCTAATTAATGTCCTGGTGGAAATTCCCGCTGGCAGCAAAAACAAATATGAGTTCGACAAGGACCTAAATGCCTTTGCCTTGGATCGGGTTCTTTATGCCTCTGTGCAGTATCCCTACGACTATGGCTTCATCCCCAACACCTTGGCCGATGATGGTGATCCCCTGGATGGCATGGTGATTATGGATCAGCCCACTTTCCCCGGTTGTGTGATTGCGGCCCGCCCCATTGGCATGTTGGAAATGATTGACGGGGGCGATCGCGACGAAAAAATTCTCTGCGTTCCCGACAAAGATCCCCGCTATGCCTACGTTAAATCGTTGAATGATATCGCGGGTCATCGGTTGGATGAAATCGCTGAATTTTTCCGCACCTACAAAAATTTAGAGAAAAAAGTCACCGAAATCCTAGGCTGGAAGGATGTGGATGCCGTACTGCCCTTGGTGGATGAATGCATCAAAAATTATAAATAACTTTTCCTAAGGGGGGAATGGGGGCCTGACCAACCTGAGTTCCCTCGCAATCAATCATTTTGTTTACAATATTTGATGACCCCAAGAGGCTTCATCCCTTGCCATGCTTGTTAAATCCACGACCCGTCATATCCGTATTTTCTCCGCTGAAATCCAGGGCAATGAACTGATACCCAGTGAAAACATGCTGACCCTAGACGTTGATCCCGATAACGAGTTTGTTTGGAATGACGATGCCCTCCAACAGATTTATCGACGTTTTGATCAGTTGGTGGAATCTTACAACGGGGAAGACTTGACCGACTACAATTTGCGACGCATTGGGTCTGATTTGGAACATTTTATTCGTTCATTACTCCAAGCGGGCACCATCAGCTATAACTTGGATTGCCGAGTACTAAATTACAGCATGGGTCTACCGAAGGCAGAAAGCCCGGAAACGGAAGGTAAATACTGGCTGTAGGGGATTAGCCAAAATTGCTGTACCTGGTGCGATCGCCGCCCTGACCCTGTAAAATTGGTCTGAATTTATCGCACTGGAGGCAAAGGGATTGGCTACTCGCGTCATTATTGTTCGCCATGGGCAAAGTAACTACAACGCACAAAAACGGATTCAAGGTCGTAGCAACCAATCTGTTTTAACCGCAAACGGCCAAGCGGATGCCCAACTCGTGGGGCAGACCCTGAGCCAACTACCTATTGATAAAATTTATTGCAGTCCGCTGCAACGGGCCAAAGCCACCGCTGAAATTATCCTCGGCTGTTTTACCAATCCCCCGCCCCTGATTCCAACAGAAGACTTATTAGAGGTGAACTTACCCCTCTGGGAAAATATGACTAAAGCCGATGTGGCGAGTCAATTTCCTGAACAATATCGCCTTTGGCACGATCGCCCCCACGAATTGGCGATGACCTTGGAAACCCGCGATGGCCCCGTTGAACATTACCCCATTGCCTCGTTATATGCCCAGGCCCAACGATTTTGGCAGACAGTGCTAGCCGATGCCGAGGGGCAAACTCTGTTGATCGTTGCCCACAATGGCATTAACCGCTGTCTATTAATGAGTGCGATCGGTATGCCCGTGTCCCATTACCAACGCATCCAACAATCCAACTGTAACATTAATGTATTGAATTTTAGTGGGGGTTGGGGCAATCCCGTCCAATTAGAATCCCTGAATCAGACTGCCCACACAGGGGTCCCCCTGCCGCCGCCCCGCAGTGACCAAAATCGCCTGCGATTATTACTTATTCGCCACGGTGAAACCCAATGGAATCGAGAATCCCGTTTCCAAGGTATTCGGGATATTCCCCTCAATGAGAACGGTAAAGCCCAAGCCCAACAAGCAGCGGAATTTCTCAAAGAGATAGACATTAACCTCGGCATCAGTAGCCCAATGGCGCGTCCCAAGGAAACCGCTGAAATCATTTTGCAATACCACCCCGAAGTCACCCTAGATTTACAGCCAGCTTTAACTGAGATTTGCCATGGTCTTTGGGAAGGCAAACTGGAGACCGAAATTGAAGCCGCTTTCCCTGGTCTGTTACAGCAGTGGAAAGAAGCCCCGGAAACTGTACAAATGCCCGAAGGGGAAAACCTCCAACAAGTTTGGGACCGGGCGATCGCCTGCTGGGAAGACCGGGTTCAATTCTATAGTCAAGGGGAGGGCAATACAGTGGGCATTGTGGTAGCCCATGACGCCATTAACAAAGTCATTTTGGCCCATCTGTTAGGCTTGACCCCAGCCCACTTCTGGAATATTAAACAAGGCAATGGTGGAGTCAGCGTGATTGATTATCCCCAAGGCCTCGACAAGCCCCCTATCCTACAAGCCATCAACCTCACCAGTCACCTGGGCAGTGTGTTGGATAAAACCGCCGCCGGTGCTTTATAAAAAACCGCTGTCAACGTCGAGAAACGCTGACTTCACAAAATGTAATTTATTTAACGACAAACCATAAGGGGCGATGATGTACCGTCCCTTCCTTTCCCCTGCCTCTTTACTATAAACTTACCAGAAGTGCTATCCATTTCGTGTGCAAGGAGTCCGTCATCGTAATGCAGGCGACGCAACCGCTGCAAACTATTTCCCAAGCTGTCCCCAAGGAATTTTTACAAGCGGACAGTGGCATCAATCCCAACGTGTTGATGTTTGGGGCAGCAATTTTATTGATCTCTTTTTCGGTGCTGGGCTATTGGCAGTGGGGACTTCCCCATTGGTTAAGTTTTTGTTGCAGCGTCCTAGCGTTACATTTATCGGGAACGGTGATCCATGATGCGTCCCATAATGCAGCCCATAAAAATAGGATTCTCAACGCCATTCTTGGCCATGGCAGCGCCTTGATGTTGGGATTTGCGTTTCCAGTCTTTACCCGTGTCCATCTCCAACACCATGCCAATGTTAATGACCCGGAAAATGACCCCGATCATTTTGTCTCCACTGGCGGGCCATTACTCCTCATTGCCGCACGATTTTTCTATCACGAAATTTTCTTTTTTAAACGACAACTGTGGCGTAAATACGAACTACTTGAATGGTTTTTAAGCCGTTTAGTTTTATTTACCATTGTTTTTCTGGGCATTCATTATGGCTTCATTGGCTTTGTAATGAATTATTGGTTCGTCCCGGCCTTAATTGTGGGCATTGCCTTAGGCTTATTTTTTGATTATTTACCCCATCGTCCTTTCCAAGAACGTAATCGCTGGAAAAATGCACGGGTTTATCCCAGCCCGATTTTAAACCTGATGATTTTTGGCCAGAACTATCACCTCATTCATCACCTTTGGCCCTCTATTCCCTGGTATCAATACCAAGCCACCTATCGGGTAACTAAACCAATTTTGGACGAAAAAG
>JBJOGT010000422.1:0-2652 GCA_046048115.1 Cyanobacteriota bacterium
CCGATCGCCCGTTGCTACTGTTCTCAGGTTTTGAATGATGCGTATTCTCGCCCTTGTCCCCGGTGGAATCTCTGAGCAGATCCTATTTTTTCCGACCCTCGCCACCCTCAAGGCCAACTATCCCCAAGCGGTAATTGATGTGATTGTGGAACCGAGGGCAAAATCAGCCTATCGAATCTGTCCCCACGTCAATGAAGTCTTGGCTTTCGATTACCGTGATCGCAATGGCTTAGCCGACTTTTTAAATTTACTGGGTATTATCCGTGATCGGGAATACGAAGCCGCCATCACCAGTGCTCGGCAGTGGTCTATTGAAGTGTTGTTATGGTTGAACGGCATTCCCCAGCGGGTTGGCTATCAAAATTCGGGTAGTTTCTTTTTGTCCGCCGCTGTGCCCTTTAAGCCCGATCAATATGTGCCGTTTTTGTACCACGATTTAACCCAGGGTTTCGGCATCCAAACCCCCTGTCCTCCCATTGCTGTAACTTTACCCAAAGCGGACATTGAATGGATGGAGTCCACCCAAAAACGTTTAGACCTGGGGGGCAGTGGTTATGTTGTCTTGAACGGAGGCGCTGTACGTCAACCGGATACCGATGATTTTCCCTATCCCATCGCCCAATGGCAGCAAATTATGGACGACATCCGGGCCAAACAACCGGATTTGAAAATAGTTCTGATTCCTCCGGCCGAAAATACGGGTTGGGTTCAGGCGATGCAAGACAGTCATCCGAGCTTAGTGGTGGTGCGTCCCGGCGATGTGGGAAAAATGGCTGCTTTGTTGGCCGGCGCTAATTTAGTCATCTGCACCGAAGGTATCCCCCTCCATTTGGCGATCGCCGTGGGGACTTACACCGTAGCAATCCTAGGAAAAACCCCCGCCGCCCAAATTATGCCGCCGGATCAAGAAAAGTTTATCGGTCTACAGGTTCCCAGTGGCAAAGAAGCGGATGTGAAACCGTCCTTAGTGTTGAAAAAGATTTGGCGTTAGATCCGGGTTTGGTCGAATGGTTCGGGAGTATTTAACTGGGCCAATAATTCATAACAGTCCGCCACTGATCGCCGTTCTTGCAAGGCCCGTTGTAATTGTTGATGGGCTGAACTGTGCCTCTCTAATAAATTTTTAGCTTGTAGAAAAGCCCAACTTTCCTTTTGGGGTAAATTGATCTCCGGCAATCCAGCTAAGCGAAAGGCCGCCCGCAATTGTTGGCGATCGCCGTCTCCCCCTTGGGCTTCGCCATAGACCAGTTTTTCCGCCGCAATGCCCGCCATCCACACCGTTGCCCACCGTTCCAATGCCTGGGGACGCTGTTGCCAATTCTCACATTGGGCTTGCAACCCTTGGGTATCGAACTGTACCCCCGCCATTCCCGTTTGTCCCTGTTTGAACACTTCCCAGGGACTAAGGCTGTAATCAGTAATGGGAATGTCTAGATGGTAGGCGACCAAAAAATGCCCCGCTTCATGGCATAAAATCCGCTGTCGTTCTGCGCTGGACTGGAATAGACCGACAAAAAAGTCCGTGCCCCGCCCCTGCCAATTAATTTGATCCGCCGTGATCAGCCCCAACACAATTAGGGTCGTTACGGCTGGAATCGCCGGTGATAAATTGATCATTGGCCCTACTAAAGCCGACAACATCATCAGAAAAATGGCGATCGCCATCAAATTTAAACGGGTATCAGACACACCAATCACCTCAGTTTGTTCAGACCTATCTGCTGATCACTGTAACAAAATTGAATGTTAGGGAATGACTAGCGACGGAGGAACGGGGATCGCTGGCGAAATTATTACCGTTACCAGGGGTCCATCGCAGTTTTGAAGGGATCATGGGCATCCCCATCCCCCTGGGGAAATTCAATCTCTCCAACCAGGGTGACGTCCTTCGGGTCAAGGTCGGGGGAAGCATCATTGACGATGAGTTCTTCAATGTCGGCAAAATCCCGGATTAAGGTTGATTCTTCGTCAATTACGTCATAGTGATCCTTCTGGTTCCGTTTTTGGGCCGATAAATTCTCCAGGGCTTCGAGTTCTGGCAAGAGGTCTAAGGGGGAAGACCGCGACGGTTTGGACGTTGGAGGGGGGGGATCGGCCCGTTGCGACGGGGACAATGGGGGGACGATCACCTGTTTAAGGTCTGCCAAGGACTGATTCAGTTGGACAACGGACTGTTCTAAGCTTTGGAGCCGAGCCATAACCTGGGGAGAAATCGACGCCTCGGCGGTTGGGGCATTAATGGTTGGAACTGGCGGTAAATTATCCGGTAGCTTAGGAAAAACACGGTTGATTTCTTCCAAGGTAGTCACCCCTTCCCCCACCAAGGCGATCGCCCCTTGGGCCAAGGAAGTCATGCCTGTTTGCTGAAACGCTAGGCGGAGATCCGCCGCTGGACAGGGACGACGAATAATTTGTTGAAGCGACGCAATGATGGGAACCATTTCAAACACCCCACTCACGCCGGTATAGCCGTAACCATGGCATTGCCGACAGAGGCGCTGTTTAACACTGGCCTGTTGCATCACCTCCGCACTAAGGCTGTTGGCTTGGAAAATAGTTCCCCCTGGTAGGCCAAACCGTTGTTGTTGTTCCGGCGTAACGGCGGTTTTGAGGCGACAACTCGGACAAACACGACGGATCAAGCGTTGGCCC
>JBJOGT010000423.1:0-2526 GCA_046048115.1 Cyanobacteriota bacterium
GGGGAGTGAAGTGCTCGAAAAATTACCCAACATTCCCACTCAATTGAATTTAGGAGAAAAATTTAATCCTGAAACCGACGTGATTGCCGTGGATAATCCCGATGATGTGTCCAGCATTTACCTCAAAATCAGCGATTGCATTCACGCCCTCAAGCAAACCGATCCGACTGTAACCTTATGGGCTGACTATACCGGCGGCACTAAAAGTATGTCCGTTGCCCTGGCTCTAGCGGCCCTCGATGAAGAATGCGAACTCCATTTAACTACCGCCTCCCGGACTGACCTGATCCGGGTAACCCGAGGCGAAACCGTGCGTCGGGCGGCCACCAGTGACTTAACCGTGCGGCGGCGGCTGACCCAGGAAATCCCCACCCTGCTGGCCCAATACAACTACCCAGCGGCCATCGCCGAATTGGAAGCCTGTTTGCGGGATCTGCCCTTGAGCCAACCCCAACCCGTGGAGCAATATTTGCGCCTGTGCAGAGGGCTTAACCATTGGGACTGCTTTGACCACGAAGAAGCCTGGTACGACTTGGAACCCTTTATGAATCAAGCCCCCTTGCGTCCCCTGCTGATGCACCTCAAGCGGGTGATGGCCAGTCGTCAGGCGATCGCCCCAGGGATGAATACGACCTTCAACGCCCCGGATCAGATTCCTGGCCATGGTTACGAACTGGTGGAAGACCTATTGTTTAATGCGGAACGGCGGGCAACCCTAGACCGTTATGACGATGCGGTGGGGCGATTATATCGGGCCTTGGAACTGTTAGCCCAAACCCATCTCTGGTTACGGTATCAGGTCAAAACCGGTGATGTGGATCTTGAAAAACTCCCTGAAAATTTACGGGATCAGGTGCGGGATCTCAAGGGTCGGGACGGCAAAATCCAATTAGCACTGCGGAATAGCTATGAATTACTTAAACAATGGCCAGCAGACCCCTTGGGGGCACTTTACCAACCCGCTGCCGATCGCCTGTTTGATCAGCTACAAGTGCGAAACTACTCTATCTTGGCCCACGGATTACGCCCCGTTACTGCCGCTGATTACGAACAACGCTTCCAAGCTGTGATTATTCCCTTCATAGAAGCCGGACTCAAAGCAGTCATTGGCGATCAGACCCGTTTTGAATCCGTCCAATTTCCCCGCCAAATTACCTTGACCTAATGGCTGTTTTAATCGGAGAAACCGCCGCCCTCGGCAGTGCCTTAATTTGGGCGATCGCCGCCCGCATTTATGGCCAGATGGGACAACGTATATCGCCGTTATTGCTCAACTTCAGCAAAGGGGCGATCGCCTTGATCATTGGCGGTCTGGTGATTGGGATAGCGGGTTTGCCGTTGCCCCAGATACCAACAATGGCCATGGTTTGGCTGGGGCTAAGCGGTATGGTGGGCATTGGCTTAGGAGATAGTTGTTATTTGGCGGCACTCAAAACCATTGGTCCCCGTCGCACGTTGTTGTTAGAAAGTTTGGCTCCCCCCTGGGCAGCGTTGTTAGCGTGGATCAGTTTTGGGGAAGTGATCCCAGGCATGGCTTGGTTAGGCATTTTCCTGACAGTAGTGGGGGTCACCTGGGTGATCATAGAACGCACCACCGATACAGCCGTAACAAGTAAGCATTCCTATGGGGGCATTATTTGTGGCCTATTGGCCGGATTGGGCCAGGCCAGTGGTTCGGTGATGTCCCGCTTTGCTTTTACGATCGCCGAGCTTGACCCCTTTTGGACGATGATGATTCGGGTGTTGGCCGGGATAATTACGGTTTCCCTGTTGCTAGGGCGATCTCCGTCTTCAGACCGACGTTTTCCGCCCTTTGCCTGGCGTTGGGTTTTGGTGCTGGTGGGCACGGCTTGTGCTAGCACATTTTTAGCCATTATCGGACAGCAAACGGCGTTGAAGTATGCCCCCGCAGGCATTGCCCAAGCTCTCTTGGCTACGAGTCCGTTGTTTATTTTGCCCATTGCGGCTTGGTCTGGGGAAAAACTCAGTTTTCGGGCGATCGCCGGGGTTTGGATAGCGATGGCAGGGATTACGCTGTTGTTGTTCAATCGCTGATTGTGTAGGGGGTTAACGGCGATCGCCAGAGGCTGGATTTCCTCGAAAGATAGAGATGGCTTTGTGAAGATTGATTAACAATTGAGCCGGGATAGCAAGTTGGTGATAGAGTGACAGCGATGTTGTCGGTCAAACTTAAAAGGCAACAATTATGGGTACCTTTGCAGTACTTTAGTCTACCTAACACACTGTTGAGCGTGATATACTGAAATTCTCTGGCGATCGCGTCTAAATGGAGTGATATACGGAAGCTTTCCATATATCGTTACTCTGAAGAGTGTTATACGAAAAATTTCTGTACAATCCTAAGTTAGGCGACTGGACTACCTGTAGCTGTATTGCAGCAACGAATCGACTAAAGCAAAAAGATAAGAGTGACAGCTCAAATCTGTACTATGGATCACAAGCTATAAGTGTTTTGTTGACAAGTCCCTGCTCTTTTTCTAAGCTTGAGACATGAAAGTTAGAGAT
>JBJOGT010000424.1:0-8358 GCA_046048115.1 Cyanobacteriota bacterium
TTCCCCTGAATTCGTCATGCTAGGAACCTTCCAACACAGTCAACTCCGCCTTGAACTTGAAGCGTCCGCCACGATGATCCGCGACAGTTTGGTTAACATTCCTAAACTGCGTCAGTGGTTAGCACCGTTGCCATTAGATCAGGGACTACCGGAAACCCTAACGCCGGGCTTATCGTTTCATACGGGTCTAGGGTATCTGCGGGTACACCATGACGTGGATTGTGTGGGGGATAACCACCTGAGGCTATTACTAAGCCAAAGTATTGATGGCTTCCATGAATGGTATTGGGGAGATGGCTGGGTGCAGTCCCGCTTGGAAGGCATTTCTTTATTACCGTTGAATTTAGCGCAAACCGCTAGCTTACTGAAACTACGGCAGTATCTTACCTCCGTACCCTGCAATTCTGGCAATTAATCCTTAATAAAACAGGTTTTTCGGCATAGCCAAACCCTTTCAAGATGGAGGGTTGCGCCCTTCTAACAGGGTAACTAACTTGAGTCAAGGCATTAAACATGGGAAGATGACCAATGCCATCAAGCATTTGATCTGTCCCTTCATTTTTAGACCCTATGCAATGCCGTGTATGTGATTCATCCCGTCTGGATTTGGCGATCAACTTGGGGGATCAACCCTGGTGCAACCATTTCCTCAAACCGGAAGAAGTGGGCAAAGAACCTTACTATCCTTTGCGGGTTCTCTACTGCCAAGATTGCAGCACTGTGCAGTTGGATTACACAGTCAAAAAAGAAATTATGTTTGGCGATCATACCTACTTATCTGGTGTGACGAAATCCCTTAGTGCCCATTTTGAAACAGTGGCGAAGGAAGTTGACCAGCGGTTCTTTGCCGACCAAACCGAAAAGTCGGCACTCGATATCGGATCTAACGATGGGACACAGTTAAAGCATTTTCAGGCGCTGGGGTATGACGTGTTAGGGGTGGAATCTTCCAAAACCACGGCCAAAATTGCCAATGATGCCGGGGTGCCCACTCTCAATGATTTCTTCAATTTAGCCGTTGTTAACCAATTAGGGCGTAAATTTTCCGTTATTAATGCTGCGGGGGTTTTTTTCCACCTGGAAGAATTGCATTCGGTGACGGAGGGCATCCGGGAAGCCCTAGCCGAAGACGGAGTTTTCGTGGTGCAGTTTTTATATATGAAACGCATTGTGGAAAATCTCGCCTTCGATCAGATTTATCACGAACATTTGCTTTATTACAATCTCAAAACCATTGAGGTTTTACTGAATCGCCACGGGCTATCCATGTTTGATGCCTATTTGTCTCCCATCCATGGCGGCTCGATTATCGGTTTTGTGACCCACCAAGGTAAGCGTGAACGGTCGGAGCGATTACAGACCATGCGCCAGGCTGAAGTCAATGAAAAAAGTAATGAGTATCAAACTTATTTGGACTTTGCCCAACGCATTGAACAAATGAAGGCAGAAAATTTAGCCTATTTGGAAACGGCGAAAAAAGGGGGGAAAACGATTTGGGGCTTTGGTGCTCCCGTCAAGGGCAACACGTTATTAAATTACTTCGGCATTGGCCCCCAGTACTTGGATTACTTGGTTGAAAAAAATGAATTGCGACGGGGGTTAGTATCCCCAGGAATGCATATTCCCTTAGTCATTGAAAAAGAATTAACCAGCTTGCCGGATATTTATTATGTGTTGGCTTGGAATTTCAAACGGGAAATTTTAGGGAATAATGAAGGATTGATTGATCAAGGGGTAGAATTTTTCTTTCCCGTTAACCCCCCGGATGCCTAATCATCTGTTTAAGTATTTAAGACAACGGGACGCGGTGTGGTGTCATCCAGACTGGGGATTATCAATGAACGAGGCGTTGGCTGATTCCCATGGTGAGGTAGATTCCCGGCGATCGCCAACAGCGATTCCCACACTGGCTAATGCCTGTGCAAGGGACGCATTGGCCAGTATGGTAAGAAGGTCTGGAGAGTAAAACCAAGTCAGTAAGATTGAAACAGTCAGGATTATTCGATGAAATAGTGGCTTATTTTCCTTTTTTCAGTCCATCCTGCCTTTGTTATTATCTTTTTCCAGTACCTGTAACCTAATTATTTTTCCTCCTCTCTAAACCCCGGAATGTCGGATCTAACTGAAGGTTCGGTTCTTCTCCCCTTCGATCGCCGTTCAAACTTGTTACAGTGTGGTTAACAAAAATCAAAGAGGAGACCTGTCGTGACCCATGAATCCCAACGTCCCCAACCTCTCTTTACCGGCAATAATGTTGAAGCGAATGATAGTTTGTGGGACTATGTGCAAGGATTAAGCCCTGAAACCATTGCCCAACTATCCCGCCCTGGCTCCCAGGAAGTGTTTCAGGTAATGGAGCGTAATATTATTGGTCTATTGGGTAACCTGCCCCCAGAACACTTTGGAGTAACCATTAGCACCAATCGTGAAAGTTTAGGGCGATTGCTGGCATCGGCAATGATGAGTGGTTATTTTTTACGCAATGCTGAACAACGTTTGAGCTTTGAACAATCCTTACACGCAATGACCAGCGGCTTAGACAATCTGGAAAGTTAAGGTGCTCCAAGAGAAGAAGCGCCTAGGGCGATCGCCCCTGACTTGTCTGATCAGTGGGGGCGATGATTATTTTGACAGGATCGATCTACACACTGAAACCCTCAGATGTATTATGTTATTTTGCCGCCCGCACTGGTGCAAATGCTTGGATAAGACTGATCGGTCTCATAAGTTACCCTAGTTAGGGTTGGAGGGTTGCCAATTGATCCGGGGAGATCGCCCCTTTCTCGGTAATAATTGCTGTAATTAACCCTGCCGGGGTGACATCGAAGGCGGGATTATAAAAATTAACGCCCTCTGGAGTGATTCGCGTTGCTCCAATTTGATAAATCTCAGTGGCATCGCGCTCCTCAATCGGAATCTGCGTCCCATCCTCCAACTGAAAATCCACCGTTGACAGGGGCGCAGCCACAAAAAAGGGAATTTCATGCATTTTGCACAACACAGCTAAGCCGTAAGTACCAATTTTGTTCGCCGCATCTCCATTCCGCGCCAGGCGATCGGCCCCCACAACCACCGCATCAATTCGTTTCTGCTGCATACAATGGGCAGCCATGCTATCGGTAATGAGGGTGACCGGAATACCAATGTGGACACATTCCCATGCCGTTAACTTAGCCCCTTGCAAACGGGGTCGAGTTTCATCGGCATAAACCCCGGCCAAACGTCCCGCATCCCATGCCGCCCGAATGACCCCGATCGCCGTACCATAGCCCGCCGTAGCCAAGCTCCCCGCATTGCAATGGGTCAAAATCGTTAACTTTTGGGGAAAGTCCGGTAACACGGCCAAGCCGGCTGCTCCGATCGCCCGACAGGTGGCTAAATCATCGGCTTGGATTTGGTGAGCCTGGGCTAGCATTTGGGCTTTTACAAAGGCCACATCTTCGCCACTGCGATAAGCCACATTTAATTGTTGATCAATGGCCCAAAATAAATTGACCGCTGTTGGTCGGGTTTGGCGTAACTGGTCGGCAATAAACTCCATCTGGGCCACAAATTCCCGTAATTCCGTTGTTTGAATGCGCCGTGCCCCCAAGTACATCCCATAGGCTGCCGCTACCCCGATCGCCGGTGCCCCCCGCACAACCATGGTTTTAATCGCCCAGCACATGGCTTCATAGTCTGAAATAACGACCTCTTCCATGGCCTGGGGTAAACGGGTCTGATCAATTAAGATTACCTGGTCATCCCGCCACACCACCGGATAAACCTCCCGAAAGTTGTCTCCCTGCGTTGTTGTCATCAACCCATTCCCCAAAATTAATTCAGAAATTCAGACTTAGTATAGCCGTAAGTCAGACAGTGCCGAAGAAAGGTTTAAGGAGACTGATTGCCAGGGCTTGATGAGTAGATCCGGGTCAAGATCGGCGATCGCCCCTAGCTCAGTCGCGCCATTCTTAGCTATAAATCTGATAGGGGAAAGCCTCCCCTCAAGTCCTTATTTCATAAAAAAACTACACCGTTATGAGCAATACCAGCAATTTTCGTCAGGTGATGCGGGAAGCCAAAGGGCAAAGCCTCATCGGCCCAAACGTGATTCAAAATGCGCTGCCTTTCCTGGGAGGGGGATTAGTTTTGACCGCCCTGGGAACCTATGGCGGACTCAGCGTCATGGCCGGTAATCCCGGTCTCTTTATGCCTACCTTTTGGGGCGCTTTAATCGGTAACTTTATCCTGTTTTTTGTGGCGATGCGGGTGGCGGAAAGTGGAAATAATAGTACTGCATTACCCCTTCTTGCTGTTTATAGTTTGTTGTCGGGCTATACCCTGAGTGGCATTGTGGCCCTAGCCCTGGGTACATCAGGGGTCGGTATCCAAGGCATTGGCGTGGCGGCGTTGGGCTGTGGCGTCACCTTTGTGGCCGCTCGTAGTATTGGCTCGAACCTGTCCGAAGAAGATGGCATTGCCCTGGGGAAAACCGTCAGCTTAGGACTGATTGCCCTCCTTGTAGTGATGGTACTCCAGTTGGTTCTTTCCTTCTTTGGGATTATTACCCCCACCTTTTTAGAAGTGGCCATTTCAGGGTTAGGAGTGTTACTGTTTGCAGGGGCTTCGGTGGTGGACTTTTTTGTGTTGCCCCGTACCTATAACAACAACCAATATTTAGCCGCTGCCCTGTCGATGTATTTAACCTACATCAATCTCTTTATTTTTATTTTGCGTTTGTTAATCGCCATTAATAGTCGTGACTAAAATCGGCGACCACGGTTGCTCATTGATAAAACTCGTCAAGGATAAGCCGTTATTTTCCAGACAGGATAGGGTGCAAGGGAATGCTTGATCATTTTCCTTTCATCCTTTTTTTTGCCTAATTAAGCTGGATCGGCGATCGCCGCAAAGTAGGTTTTGGCTTTTTCAGGATCGGGAACCATCGTTTTATCTCCTTCTTGCCAACCCACGGGGCAGACTTCATTGGGGTGGGATTGCACATGGCGAATGGCCCGGAGAATTCGTAACGTTTCATCCACACTGCGGCCAAAGGAAAAGTTATTAATGGTGGCATGTTGGATAACGCCATCGGGGTCAATGATAAATAGTCCCCGTAAGGCAATCCCTGCATCGGGGTCGAGGACGTTATAGGCCTGACTAATTTCTTTTTTGAGATCCGACACCAAGGGATAGTTAATATCACCAATCCCCCCCAATTTTCGTTCTGTTTGAATCCAAGCTAAGTGGGAAAATTCACTATCGACCGATATGCCTAAAATTTCCGTATCCAACGCCGCGAATTCCCCATGGCGATCGCTAAAAGCGATAATTTCTGTAGGGCAGACAAAGGTAAAATCAAGGGGATAAAAAAAGAGAACAACATATCTGCCACGGTAATGACTCAGCTTGAGGGAATGAAAGCTCTGATCAACGATCGCCGTTGCGGTAAAGTCCGGTGCCAGTTGACCCACTCGCAGTGTTTCCGTCATGGTTGTTACCCCTCAGCCAGAATGGTTTGCTGGGCTAATTATAGCCTGATGTCGAAGTCAAAATGGCAAACAATGCCCGTCTTTAGTGGGTCTAGCCAGCTTAAAATTAAAACAGATTAACCGCCGCTGAAGGGGGGAATCTATGCCCTGGGCCTGTTCTCAGTAAAATACGGATCTAGTCACTGCAATTAAGCTTATTTTCAAGAGGCAGAGGGACATGGAACTGTTAACCTTGGCGATCGGTGGAGCCATGGGGTTTGGCATCGGGGCGATCGAGCGGTTTCGTCTCCACCGCCGTATTCGGACTTTGTTGACCTCCCTACCCGACTCCAAAGATGTCTCCCTCTCCTTGGCATCCTTGGTACGCCGGGAAATCACCCATTTGCAAGACCGCTGTGAAGCCTATCAGAACGAGGTTGACTACTGGCAAGGGGTGATGGATTTATCACCCTTAGGCTATTTATTGATTGATGGCGATAACCATTTGGAGTGGTGTAATGGAGCGGCCCAATCCCTGTTACAAATTCGGGGGTGGCAAACGGGGGAACGTCGTCTTTTTTTGGAATTTATTCGTTCCTATGAATTGGATCAATTAATTGAGCGCACCCGTCAGAGTCAATCCCCCCAAGCCCAGGAATGGTCTTTTTTCCCCCCCCTGAAAGCAACTATCAATGTCAAGAATCCCCTGGTGCCCGAATCCATTTTTCTCAAGGGGTACGGCTATCCTCTGGCGACGGGTCGGGTGGCGATTTTTGTGGAAAATCAACAAATGTTGGCTGAGTTGCGCCAGGGGCGGGATCAGGCTTTTTCTGATTTAGCCCACGAACTACGTACCCCCTTAACGGCGATCGCCTTGATTGCGGAACGACTGCAATCCCGGTTAGCCCCAGGGGATCAAAGTTGGATTGAACGTCAATTAAAAGAAGTCAACCGCTTGCAAAATTTAGTGGAAAGTTGGCTTTATTTAACCCAAATCACGGCTAATCCCAATCTATATTTGGAATCTGAACCCATTGATTTACGCCATTTGTTAAAAATTACATGGGAGCGACTACTACCGATCGCCGCTCAAAAAAATATCCAATTAGCCTACCAAGGCCCAGAGAAATTACCCTTAACCGGAGATGGCGATCGGCTGATGCAGGTGTTGATGAATTTGCTTGATAATGCCCTCAAACATAGCCCTCAAGACAGTACAATTCACGTACAAGGCGGGCAAGATGTTCACCACATTTGCCTTACCATCTGGGACCAGGGCCAGGGTTTTAACCCCAAAGATTTACCCTATATTTTTGAACGATTATATCGGGGGGATAGCTCCCGGGCCCGCATTGATGGCGATCGCCAACGGCAAGGTAGTGGTCTAGGATTGGCGATCGCCAAGGAAATTATCACCGCCCACAGTGGCAGCTTGAGTGCCCAAAATGATCCCGATCACGGTGGCGCCCTCTTCCAGCTTGAACTTCCCACCGGCGATCGACTACAATCGGCTGCCATTGATGGCTAAATTAGCTTAAAAATTATCCCCAAAAAAATCCAATGAAAAAAGCATTGATTTGTGGTATTTCCGGTCAGGATGGTGCTTATTTAGCCCAACTTCTGATTAAAAAAGGCTATCAAGTGTATGGCACCTCTCGGGATGCCCAAATGTCAGGCTTCAGGAATCTCAACTATTTAGGAATCCGAGAACAGGTTCAGCTTGAATCCATGTCCTTGAATGATTTTCGGAGCGTGTTACAAGTCATCAAAAAAAGTGACCCCGACGAAATTTATAATCTAGCCGGACAAACCTCGGTGGGACTATCTTTTGAACAACCAGTAGAAACCCTAGAAAGTATTGCCACGGGAACCCTCAATTTGCTAGAAGCCATTCGCTTTATCGATCGCCCGATTAAACTTTATAATGCCAGTTCTAGTGAATGCTTTGGGGATATGGGAGATAGTGCCGCCGATGAGTTAACCCCGTTTCGCCCCCGGAGTCCCTACGGGGTGGCCAAAGCCGCTGCCTTTTGGGAAGTGGCAAATTACCGCCAAGCCTATAAACTTTTTGCCTGTTCAGGTATTTTATTTAACCATGAATCTCCTCTACGTCCGGCCCGGTTTGTTACTCAAAAAATTGTCGATGCTGCCTGTCAAATTAAACAAGGAACCCTGAAAAATTTATATTTAGGCAATATGGCTATTAAGCGAGATTGGGGCTGGGCACCGGAATATGTAGAGGCCATGTATTTGATGTTGCAACAACCCGAACCCGATGATTATGTCATTGCCACGGGAGTCAGTTATTCCCTAGAAAATTTGGTTGATATGGCGTTTGCTTACTTTGATTTAGATTGGCGCGATTATGTGGTTAGTGACCCTAGTTTTTTCCGTCCCACGGATTTGACGGTGAATAAAGGGAATCCCCGCAAGGCATTGGCAAAACTTCATTGGCAGGCTCAATACCACATGCCAGAGGTAATTAAACACATGATTGAAGCCCGTCTGGTGCATCACAATTAATTACAGCAACATGCGGGCTTTGAGTTGTAAATACCGATCCACTAATTGCTCCCTAACTTGATCCGCTGGAGCATCTAGCACTAACACCCCCCGTTGCTTGAGGTAAGCTAAGGCCACCCGTCGTTGTTGCAAGAGATTAATGGCCACGGCTTTTTGATAGGCGGCGGTGATGTTAATGGGATCTTGCTGGGCTAATTCTTCTACCTGGCGATCGCCCAGGGCCACACAAAAGGGTAAATAGCGGGGCGTCAACTGGAGCAGAGCACTTAACAATTCCCGAGAGGCGGTGGGGTCAATAATATCGGTAATGCACACCACTAGGGCGCGGCGGCTTTGCTGTTTAACCAGGCGGGAAATTGCGCCGACGTAATCCGGTTCGTTT
>JBJOGT010000425.1:0-3370 GCA_046048115.1 Cyanobacteriota bacterium
ATCTCTTAAAATTGCTTTACCTAACTTTTTAATAATAATTTAAGATTTTTGAATATCTTGCTAAAAAATCGGTTAGAATCTAGCAATTACACTATGGTGTAAGTAGCATTGTTGGTATCAGGTGTTTCCTCTCTGGGGAATTCACCCTTGCTCAGGAGAGAGAGTCACCATGGTTAAGCTATTTCAGTCTTTATTGCTCACCCTATTATTGAGTTTCACCCTGCCGATTCTTTTATTAGTCACTTTATTAACCGGATTAGGTATCCTAGGCTATTTGCCGGTGGTAGATACCATTGGTCAACTGGGTCAATCCCAACTGATTCAGTTTTTGGTAATTTTTGGGGATGGTGCTATGTGGCCAGGTTTATTGATTATTGCGGCCACCTGTAGCTTGGTAGCGGGCTTTTTCGATCTGTTTCATTTTTGGCTTTATCAGACTGTGCGGAATCATTAACTGTCTCTCAGTCCGGACTCTTGCAAATTAAGACTTTTAAACTATGAACATGGTCCTAGGACAGGAAAGTCCTACCCATTGGGTCTGTTTGCTGTAAGTTTTTTCCGACGGAGGGAGAGAAAAGGAATGGGTCTTGGCCTTTCTAAACGTTTGACGGTTTGGGTAGTGATGGGGACTTTGGGACTTGGTCTCAATGGGGGATTAGCTTCCCCTGCAATGGCCCAATCCTGGCTCAATTTACTTTTTCAGGGTATACAGGTCATTCAACTGTCCAATTTATCCGATGCCCAAGAAGTGCGGTTGGGTCAACAGGTTAACCAGCAATTAATCCAGCAGGGGCAATTTACGCCTTCCGGCGATCGCCGTTTACAGGTTTATGTGAATGAAATTGGTCAACGGTTAGCGCAAACCAGTTCCCGCCCCGATATTCCCTATACGTTTCAGGTGGTGGACGATCAAGCCATCAATGCCTTTGCCACCATGGGGGGATTTGTTTACATCAACACAGGTTTAATTTACACTGCCGAAAATGAAGCGGAATTGGCCAGTGTTATTGCCCATGAAATTGCCCATATCGCCGATCGCCATGCGGTAACGCGGATGCGGGATATGGCCCTATCCCAAGGTTTGATGACCGCCACGGGAATGCGAGAAAGTCAGGTGGTGCAGATGGCAGTGCAAATTGCGGTGAATTTACCCATGAGTCGAGAAGATGAACTAGCCGCCGATAATTTGGGTCTGCGTAATTTAATCAATGCTGGTTATGCCCCGGAAGGGATGGTTAGTTTTATGAAGAAATTGCAACAAAAGGGCAACGCCGCCCCGGAATTTTTAAGCACCCATCCTTTGACCCAGAATCGTGTTGTTGCTTTGCAACGATCCATTCCCGAGCGGTATCTCAACTCTGGTGACGGCTTAGATCCCCAAGCCTATAATCAACGCATTGGTCGCCGTTCCCGGTCCGCAGGGGTTACTACCCCGTCACAATTTTCCTATCGCTCAGGGGTTTAAGCTTTGACGCCCCAGGAATTCTCCTTCTACTCGCACCACCCATTGCCCCGGAAGGGTAGAACTTTGGGTGCGGTTGGGGGCGTTAATTAAAGCAACCACCCCTTCAATTTGGTCGAAGTTGGGGGCATGGCGTTGAAAGGATTGCAAAAAACGTCGAATTACCCGCCGTTGTAGGGCCAGGGGTTGGGTTTGGAGGGGAATACGGTTTAGGCGATCGCCGTCGGGGGTTAAAACTTGGTGATAAAGCGCTTGACTGAGGTGGTCTAAATAGTTGACTTCAGCACTGATAATTTCCACCGTCTGGGCGAGGTTCGTTTCCACCTGGGGATTGAAATGTTGCTGGAGATAGGGCATTAATTCCTGGCGAATGCGGTTGCGGCGGTAATCAAGTTTTTGATTCAACACATCTTCCCAGACCGGTAATTGATATTGGCGACAAAAGTCCCCGGTTTCCTGGCGGCTAATCCCTAACATAGGTCTTAATAAGGTAACAGAGGAAGACAAAGCCCGTTCCCTTCCCATCCCCCGCAAGCCATCACTGCCACTGCCCCGCAAGAGATTAAACAATAAGGTTTCCGCCCGATCCGTTTGGGTATGTCCCGTCACTACTAGGGAAAATTGCTGTTCTTCGGCGATCGCCGTTAATGCCCGATATCGCCAGGTTCTGGCCGCCGCTTCAGTTTCCGGTAAATTGTGAGCATTTTTTTGAAAAAACGGTAATCCATAACAATTAGCCACCGTCGCCACATGATCGGCAATCCCCTGATCCGTCGGCCAACCATGATCACAATGGGCCACCCCTAAAGTCCACTGCCATTGGGATTGTAAATCCTTCAGTAAGTGCAATAGACAGAGGGAATCTTGCCCCCCCGATACCGCCACCAACAGATCCACGGCTCTGCCCCCTAGACCCAATCGCCGTTTAAAAAACTGATGCAACTGACTATGTAATATTGTCCAAGCCATTGGCAAACCTGATTGAAAACCCTATTTTTCCCCATCCTGCCGTCCATGTACCGGGGATGACAGTCCTCTAAAAAGCGGAAACACACCTGCTACGATGATTAGCAATCATCATTAATCATTTTGAGTCTGTATTGTATGAGCGATTTAATTGTTATTGGTTACGACGACGAATACAAAGCCGAAGAGGTGCGCCTTGCCCTTGCTAAATTACAAGTCGAGCACTTGATTGAAATGGAAGACGCGGCTGTTGTCGTCAAAAATGAAAAAGGTAAAATCAAACTCAAGCAAGCCGTTAATTTGACCAGCGCAGGGGCCGTCAGCGGCGGTTTTTGGGGCATGTTAATCGGGATTTTATTTTTTTCCCCCTTATTTGGTGCCGCCGTTGGTGCGGCCAGTGGTGCTTTGGCCGGTGCATTGAGTGACATCGGCGTTGACGATAACTTCATGCGGGAACTGGGGGAAACCATGACCCCCGGCAGTTCTGCCCTGTTTGTATTAGTGCGTAAAGTTACTCCGGACAAGGTTTTGGCCGATGTCAGCAAGTATGGAGGCAAAGTCATCAGAACCTCTTTGTCCAAGGATGAAGAAACCCAACTCCAAGCGGTACTCGATAGCCATGGTCTGCTTGATGCCACCACCGAAGCCGCCGCTGAGTAATCACTGTGATGAACCCTTAGTGTAAAAATGCGATCTATCCCCCATTTTAGGGGGATTTTTTATTACACCCTATTGCTTGTTGTCTTTCTTGAACCTGCGGAATCTAGCCCACATTCCGGGGTTTAGAGGGGAGGAAAAATAATTAGGAAGCAGGCACTGGAAGGAGATAGCAGCGACGGCAGGATTGACTAAAAAAGCGGAGAATATGGAGTCGCTCATCAGTCAAATTAACGACTTGGGTAACGCCGTGGAAAAGAACGAGCTCTGCCTTATATTGCCTAA
>JBJOGT010000426.1:0-10298 GCA_046048115.1 Cyanobacteriota bacterium
AAAGCGGATAATCTCGGTCGCCAGACGTTTTATGCTCAGCCGGTAACAAGTCACACCAATAACAACCATCTAATTGATTAAAGTAAAGGCGCTTCTGATTGAGTGCCATTTCACAGATTTCTCGGATACGCATCCCACCATAGGTCAAGAGAGCAATGATCAGATAATCCATCCAGTTATCTTCCATGACCTCTCGCTTCTCATGTCCGTCTCTAAATTGTTGTTCAAAATAAAGCGCTCTGGCTCGCAAATGAGCAACAACTTGTTCACATTCGGCATGTTCCAGCATCCGCTGTTCAATGGCAGTAACGGAAGTTCGAGGTCTGTGGCCTTCGTTGGGGTTGTATTGACTCCGAAGTTTCATCAACGGCTGAATGATCGGGTGAGCATCTTCTCGACGAATTCCTACTGGCTGTTGTAAATTCCATTGGGCAACTTTGATGGCAACATTACAAATATGCCGAGCATTGGAATTGCCGTTATGTCTAACATTGATATGCCAAGCTAGGTAAGCCTGTAACACCTCTATGTCATAGAGTAACTCTGGGGTTAACTCAGACAACCTGTAGGGCTGGCCTGTATCTGGATTAATTGCATACCGGATCAACCAACCAAAATACTGTAAAAGATATGTAAGTGTATCATTGTGGAATGAGAGACATCTCATTCCTTTTTTTTTCTGTTTACGTCCCCCTTCTCGATAGAGTTTATTTTCCTCTTCCGGGGAAAGCACATGACAGAATTTTTCAAAGTCAATCAGGTGCTGCTGCCATTCAGGAGGTAAATCCTCTTTTTTAACGGCATACACCAACCGGGGACAACCCGGTTTTTCAGGGGGAATACGAGATGCCATTCCTTTACCATTGGATGCCTTTTTTTTGAAAGACAGCTTAGGTTCTAAAAGAACAACAGCCTCAGGGTGAGGAGCTGAGCAGTAATTAGACCAGCTACTGAGCCAAGCAATAAAGCCTTTCCAAATACTCCGGTGCATGGGAGCCGACTTATCGCCTTGAGCTTTAAGGATCTCAATATCCCCAAGAACTCCGGCATCGTAAGCTTCGATAAAGCCATGAATAGGAATTTTGGCTAATAAAGCCTGATTCGCTTTACGGGAAGTATTAGGCTGTCCCATGCGGGGATATAACACTTGAAAGCAAACAGTCCTTAATTTCTGCGCTTTCTTAGTGGCAGCCTCTTCCCCGATCTCAGCAATCAAAGATTGCCGGTAACGCTCAATGGCGTCACCCAGGGTGTAATGGTTCACAACATCATGCCTCCTTGGCTTATACTGAACCCATAAATCATAACAACAAATATAGAAACATGGAGATACAACAAAGAATATTTCTCGCCGATAGAGTCGCGTTAAAGTCTTTGGGAACGCTATCCCAGGGGCTTTTGCTGACGCGCTATCGGAAAGAGAAAACGACGCCGGGAAGTGATGATTATCGTGTGGTGCAACCCCGGGATTTGGATCGTTTGACAATTCAATCAACGGAGCTTGAGTTGGAGCGCTTGGTTTTGCCCCAGACGGAGGGGCTTTTTTTGCTGGAAGGAGATGTGTTAATTACAGTGAAAGGGGCCGTTCAGAAGGCATCAGTGGTGGATGCGGCGACGGCCGGTGCCATTGCAGTGCAAAATATGGCGGTGTTTCGTGTGACGCCGGGTCTGGCAGTTAGTGTGTTGCCGTTGTATGTGGCGGGTCTATTACGGTCTGAAGCGTTTAATCCCGAATTATCCCGTTTGTATCGCCAATCAACGGGAACACGTTCAATTAGCCTGAAACAATTAGGTAATGTCGCAATTCCTTTGCCAAGTTGGGAACGTCAGCAAGCGTTGGCGGCAACTTTTGTTGCTTTGGAGCGATTTGCGTTAGCTTCCGAACGAACGGTCAAGGCTAGACAAACGATGGTGGAGCAATCTTTACACACCTTATTAATGGAGGGTCAATAATGTCTGAGGGGCTTGGACGGGAATCGGTAGGGCTATCCTTGGGTTTTTCCACGATACAGGTAACCGAGACGGCATGGAATTATGCCGATTTGGCTCAGTTAACTGAGGATCTGATTGAGTGGTTTCGCCAACTAGAACAACAATCTACTATGAGCGGCTTAGGAGGATTAGAGGCAGTTCTGAAGTTATTGGTGCTGAGGCGTTGGGCGTTATTAGCTAAGGAGTTTGGGCAGTTAAATGCGGTATCGACTGATAAGGATATTGAGCGTATTCGTTTAGCCGAAACCATTTGGGAAAAAATTACTGCCACTGGTGCAGGAATAACAACATTTGTGGAAACACAGATGGAGCGGCTGGAATCTCAGCAACCCGATTACCAGGGATTATTTACGTCAACGGTGTTATTTAATTGGCAAGGTGTGCCGGAGTTAATGCTGAGGCGACTGGTGGAGCGACTAGCAATGGTGGAAGAGGCTTCGCTATTAACGCCAGTATATGTGGATTTGGTTTTATTGTCGGGTTTATTTCAGGCTTGGTATGAGCGAGAGTCCCGTTCGTTTCGAGCGGTATTTCTATCCCGCCCGCTAGTGACATTGATGAGTCGGGTGTTGGCGATGCCACCGACGGGCACTGTTTACGATCCGTTTTGTGGGGTCGGGCAGTTATTGAAGGCAGCGGTGGCTGATCAATTAGGTGATTCTTCAACAAGTCAGGGGGAAAGAACCGGTTATGGTCATTTAGCAGCACCGGAATTGGCGACCATTGCGCGATTGAGTTTTTTGTTACTTGGTATTCACTCCGTAGAGTGGCAAACGGGAGACAGTTTGACCCATCCTTTCCTCGGGAAGAGAGGGCAGCTACAACAATTTGAACGTGTTATTTCAGTGTTTCCTTATTTCCCCCATGCTGCTCAACAACAGGATCCCCATGATCGGTATCACCGTTTTCCCTATGGTATTCCTGCGTCAACAGAAAGCGATGGTTTATGTATCCAACAAGTGTTGTCTTCTCTAAAACCGAGTGGACGGGCAGTGCTGTTGGTAACAGCCGGTTTTTTGTTTCGCCAATCGGCAAGATTTATTCGTCGTGGATTGATAGCAGACGATGTGATTCGGACAATTATTTGTTTGCCGGATCTTGCTTTTCGTATGCATAACAGAGCAACGATACCGATGGTTTTATTGGTGTTGGAGAAGGATAAGTCCTCTGCTTATCAAGGGGGATGGCAGTTAATTGATGCTAGTCAGTTGGTAATTAATGCCCAACGGGAGTTTCCCCTCGACGGGATTGTTTCGGCCGTTGAAGGTGTGAATCCGCTGGTTACTCTTTCATCTGACATGAATCCTTTGGTCGTGTGTTGGGTATCAGCAGAGCAATGTCAACGGGAGGATTACAATCTTAATCCCCCGCTTTATTTGCCTAACCCGACTGCGGTTTTCAATCGAGAGCAGAGTTTAAAGGAGTTGCTGGAGGCGGAAAGTGAGCGACGGTTTGCCCAAGCAGACGTAGATGAATGTTTACGCCGCTTGGGGTGGAATTTGCCAACGGACAGTTAAGTGTCCCCATGGTTGGCGATGTCCTTATTAAATAGTTTTGAGATTGGGAAAGGAGAAATCTTGATTGGGGAAGAAAGTATCGATTACCCATTGGACGATCGCCTCGCCAAAGTCAGCAACGAGGACAGTGAAATGGTGGAGATTCTCGCAGCGTAACAGTTCCTGTTTGACCTCAAGGGCGATCACCTGGAGATTGGCTTCATCAACGTCAATCAGTTCCTCAATTTCTGCCACGGGGAAAGTATGCCAAGGAATAGACTCATCCATTGGGGGGTCTACCACCGTCTCCTTTGTTAACTCCGTAACGGAATTCAACAAATCTACTTTTTCTGTGTAAGGCTGATTCTGATTGGGTTCTACCCCCTTTTCCGGGGGGGCAACAATGGGATCAACACCAGGGTCTACATCAACTTTTCCTTGAGTCTGAGGGCGCTGATGAGCCGGTATGATCAAACGCATTCCATTATCGAAAACGACCTCAAGTTCCCCATTATCACGCTCCCGTCCTTGCCCCTGTACGGTTTCTGAATCACTCAGTTGGACAACTACAATCTGGGGCTCATCAACTTTTGCCTCCGCTTCGCTAGACTTTTGTGATTGTGCCTCCTCTAGACTTTCCGCTTGGACAAATGCCACTGCGGGTTCAACAAACGTAGATGTAGAGGTTTGCAGACGGGCGTTGTTGATGGGGGGAGATGGGCTGAAATCCAGATGGGGTAACGGGTCAGGGGGTGGGCTGAAGGAGTGTGGATTTTGTTGACCCCCAACGGGTATGGCCTTGTATTTGAGGTGAATCCCCTCCCCCTCAGTAACGCCATAACCCGCCGACGCCAGTTTTGTGAACAGGGTGCGGATCACCCCCGCTGTTGCTTTCGCATCTTTTTTGACGCTTGCCACCATCTGTTTCACTTCCCGCGCTGTAATTTCCCGGTTACAACGGACAGCAAAGGTGTGGATTTGGCTTAGCATACCCGCTAAACCATCACCCAGGGTGCTGTGTTGGGCAAACACCCATTGGTATTGACCCAAGAAATATTGGGCGAGGTAAATTGCTTTCAGCATCGTCTCGCCAGAGATAGTGGCCGCAGGAGGCTGGCCTTCGCTGGCCGCATTAATCAAATGCAGCACCAACGCTAATCGGGCAGTATAGGCTTCTAACTTGGGATAAAGGGCTTTGAGGTGGCGTTGTTTTTCCGCCAAACTTAAATCCACTAAATGGTGCTGCCAAGTCTGAAAATGCTGCTTAGCAGACCGTTCGAGTTCATATTGCCGCTCGGGTAAAGCCCGCAGGGAGCGATACATGGTGTAAAGCTGGGTTTGTAGTTCCTCGGTTTGATTACCATCGTCGTCGAGGATAGTTTTATAGGGAGACGGATAGGGGGGATTAGACACCAACCACCGGGCAAAAAAGCCATCGGCATCCTGACCCTTATTAGCCAATTCGGTCAGCACTTCCGGTTGGACACCGCCGGTACGACTGATGGCGCTTTTAGCGATAAAAATACTTTCATCCCCCACCCGGTCACGGATCAGGGCACTGCCATTGAATTCCGATAGATCCAATTCCCGGTCATCGCCGACCCCATTGCGATATTTATTGAAGGATTTGATGTAACCTCCCCATTCATCGCGGTACATCAGAAAGCCCTGTTTGCTTTCGGCATGGATTTTAACCACTTTTTCCGGGGTGGCATCCACTAGCAGCAACCGTTGACGTTTCGGGGCATCCGGCATTTCTTCCCCTTTCTTTAACTGGGCCACTTCAGCTTTATGGGCTTGCATCTTTTGGCGATGTTTTTCGAGGGATTCCTGCTCTAACCGTTGCAGGGGCGCTAAGGCCACTTTTTGGAGGGGACTTTTCAGTTGACCACTATCAGCCACCAACAGGGTACGTAACAAACAGGGCTGGGTATAACCGGCTGAGCGTTTGACCACTACTTCAGCATGGGTACCAACACAGCCCGCAGCGGCAGCAAGCATTGTTACCACAATCCCTTCGGCGGGGCCAGGCATGGCGTTGGCGCAATCAATAATGTTTTGGGCGAGGGAGGGATTAAACAGGCGATGGGGATCTAAGCGTTCCACTCGGGTTTTGAGTAATTTGGTTAAGGGGTCTTGCAGACTAACAGCGCAATCGTGTTGGAATTCTTGCTCCTGCTCGATTTGTCGCCAAAGGCTTTTAATTTGCCGTTGACCTAAACCGCTGTCATGGGCCAATTGTAGTTCAAGCTCTGTGCGGAGTAAGCCTTGGTAGTCATAGGTAATGGCGGTTAACAGGGCGTGTTTGAGGTCGGCGAAGTTCATGGTGCGTTTTTTCCGGGTAGTGGTGGCTTGAGAAGAAGAAAGCGAAGAGAGAACAGAACTGGATTGAGAGGCAGGAGGGAGAATACTTGAAAAGTTTTGAGAGGATGGGTCACTCTGCCACAGGTTGGGGGGACTTTCCTTATTCGGCGATCGCCAACCATCTTCTTTGGCCCAGTAATATAAGGAACCAATGGAGATCGTTCCTTCCGGTTTGAAGGAGTGCCATTTGCGTTCACAGTCTCCTTCTTGGTATTTGCTTGATTGTTGGCTCCAGGCTTCCCAGTCCCCTAGCAAACTATCGGAAACGCTATGGAGTGCCATGCCCACTTTGAGCCATTGGTCATAGTCATCGGCACGGTAGGAACTCAACGCCGCTAAATAGCATTGGGCCCACTCAATTTCACTGCGCTGAGGTGAGTAATTCCCTAGGCTGGGCTGGTAAGGTTTAGCAACGGTAATGGGGCGGGGTTGATTTTGCTTGGCTAAAAACATCAATAACCAAGCTGGGGCATCAGCCACTTCACATTGATTGGGACTAACGAGCCAGTAATATTGCCCGGTGTCAGGATGACGGGAGGGAGGGAGTACAGATTGACATCCATCCCAGCGAAATTCGAGGTATTGACCGCCGCCACAATCGAGTTTTACGGTCTTGAGATTGTCATGGTTTGATGATGGTATTCGATAAATTAGCTGTCGCCGACCGGTTTTGCCGGATGTCCAACAGGGGGTAGACGGCAAATGTCCTTGGCTTAGGGTTTGTAATTTGGTTTCGGCGAGGGGGCCATCGGCGTCGATCGCCAGCAGTCCGCCGGAAATTTTACCTAGTCGGAGTCCTATGCCTGTCCAGTGGCAATGCCAGGTCTTATCTTTACTAGAGGTTAGGGGCTGTCCTTTTTGGAGTAGTTGCAGTAATTCGGGGCGCTCCAGGGGCGGTTCATATTGCCAGTTGGGACGCAGGGGACGTTTTTCTTTAACCGGCGTTAATGCCCAGTCTGTGGGCAGTTGAGCTAGTTCGGCTTCCCAGTTGGGAGCGGTAGCAGAGGCTTTTTCTACGGACGCACTTGCCCAGTGCTGCCCTGATTCGCTATCATGATGCATAAGAAATTGAATTGGATATTTTTGTAAAAAAGCTCTGCGTCTTCGGCGAAAAAGATTTAGCAGGGTTTTTTTACGTCTTTACACTATCTGATAATACAATATTTATTTCGATTTTTTGAACATTGTTGAAAAAAAAATGGCTTAGTTCCGCTTTACAATTTCCAAAAGGTATTATTTTACAGATCGCAGTAAGCTGCGGAGTATATATCCCACAGAATTAAGATCAATGAATCTTAGTATCTTTATTTTGACTTCTTATATTTTTGGATGTATGGAAGAGCTTCATGATCTGCAACAAGAAAAGTCGGGCCAGCTTTATATGCTTTGAGAATTGATGGACGATTACCTGCTACTCGACCAGTTATATCATAGTGAATCTTACGGATAGAACAACCTATTTCCGCCGCCATTTCTTCTAATGTCCAATAACCAGGCACTGCTACTTTTCGCCGCTTTAAGGGCGGACTAAAGTCCTTTTCGGTAATTGCAGCGGGTCTAGAATCGGTAGCAAGCATATTCTTAAACTAAAAGTAAATTGAATTGACTAATTATTCCTGCGCTTCCTTTACTGCCATTGTAAGGCTGAAACCCTCATTCTGTCTAGGCTAAACAAGATTGTGTTAGCAAAAAAGTTAATGTCATAACAGGACACAGGCTCAAGTCTCCAAGTTACAATTCACCGCTAATTCACTTACAGAGGCGGAGTTGGGGAATCGCAGCACACTCCGCTGGCAGTAGCCGTTTGGCGATCACCTGTCCGATGCCACGACTTGCCCGGTCATTCTCATTTTGATTTCAAGCCGGATTTTAGAGATTTTAAGATCTGTTTCCAACGGCGGAATGAGATGTTCAGAGACTGTTATTGCAATCATTCTCAATAATGAGAATGACCGGACTAAGAAAAAACAGGAGAATAGACAAGTTTGGCTATCCTCCTGAAGTAAATCGAAATCAAGACGCTCTGTAAAAGTTAGGCGGCGGTTTTGGTCAAGACGCCTTTGTGAGAAGAGCAGAACGCAAAAAGGCTGGAAGTTGACATAAATCGTCAATGTGTTCCACTTCTTCAGCAAAAAGGGACAATAAACGACGTTCCATTTCCTGCTCCTTAAGCAATGTTTGGCGGCGGGCTTCAAAAGGATCGATACGAGGAACTGGAGTGTCACCATCCTGTAAGGAAATAGAAACCGGTAACTCATCAGGGGACAGATCCGGTCGTTCGAAAACAAAGGACGCTTGTTGAAAGGCTTCTGAGGAGTCAGGGATAGGAACTGGAGTGTCACCATCCTGTAAGGAAATAGAAACCGGTAACTCGTCAGCGTTGAATATTGCCTGAGCGTTTTGGAGCGGCGGATCAATCGCAGGAATATTATCAGAGAACGGAGCTGGAACGTCAGGAATAGGGGGAAGATCCAATGGTTCCGGAATAACGGCGGAGGTGGGTTTGTCCGGAGCCTGCGGGGAAGGTTGGGGTAAAGATTCAGGAGTAGAAGCTTTCTCCATAGCAGTCGGTTTTGGTCGCGACCATTGAGCCGGGTAATCAAAAAAGCCTGTTTTAATCACTTCCTGCTCGTATAACCCCAACAGCCGGAGTTCTGCATCAAAATCATTTACATTCATTAGACTCATCTTTAAGCATCCTCCCATGGACTCGCAATCTCTTTGTATGGAGTAAAATTTTCTAATTGACTTTGTTGTTCATCGTGCGTTGTGGTCAAGTTCATCCGGTGCTGTTGGAAGAAAAGGCGCATCTTATCCTTATGGCGATCATCGTAGGACTTTTGGGTATCTTCAGACAAAGTAAATGCCACCCCCATGCCAATCGAAGCTAAGCTAGTAATGGCGGAGAATCCTACGCAAAAGAGATTCAGGCCCAACTGATGCCAGTCGCCTCGTTGTACCTTGCTCATAAAGCTTTGAGTGCCTAAGGCGACCAACGTCACACCGGAACGGACTTCGACAGTCGGATCGCCGGGAAGAAAAAACCAAGGAGATTTTTCTACAAAGGTTTTATTGTATTGGCTCGGAGCGACTTGTTTTAAAAAAGCTAAGTCATTGCCTTGGATTGCGCGTTCTAAGTTGAACTCATTGAGGGCATTTTGTAACTGCTGTACCGATTGATCGTAAGCTTGCTCTAATTGGTTAGCACGCACACAAAGGGGCAATTGAGCTAGGGGCCGCGTCATCGGTTTAGATTGACTCGCAAATGTCCCGAAGGCGCGGACATAACGAGACTGAAAAGCTTTTTCCTCAGCAGATGTGTTACGGGGCATCGTCTCTAGGGCTTTGCGTTCCTGGCGGCATTCCTGGATGTCGCGGGGAATGTTACTTTCAACTGTTCGTAACTGTTTTTCCTTAGAAGCCACAATTCCATCCAATGCTTGACCTGCGGCTATTTGAGTCAGTTCTGATTGGTTGTTAAGCACTTCAATGCCAATCCCCGTCGCTACAGTTTGGAGCACGTTGAGGGGAACTAAACCGAATGCCAAGGCGGTTAACATCAATTTCCACCGCCCCTTATGACCCTGGGCTACCACCGCAGAAATGGCATTCCCCGCCACTAATATGGGCACGGATAAGGCGATCGTCATAAGGAAAGCCACAAGAGCAGTCAAAGATTGAAAAGTAAAGAAGAACAACGGAGCATTCCCCACGATATCAATCCAGTTGCTGGTGGTCATCATCACCGCAGTAGCATGGGCAGTTTTTTTTAATTCTGGGGTCACATGATAAGGGCCATGCAATGATTTTGGATCAACGAAGGCCAAAGAAGTCAAAGGGGAACTGGTTTGATGGGTGTGAGTGTCTGAGGTCGGAGTCGTTAACAGTTCCGGGTTACGGGCTTTAGCCACTAAATCAGGGCGGTTAGTCTTGATCCACTGAATAAAGTCTCGAGTTTGAGGGGATATCGAGTTGTCTAAGTTATTGCTTGACACCGTGTCAGGGGTTAATGGTTTTTCCGACATAAGTAGTATATTTGTAATTGTGACATTACAAGCAGCTACTGACTGTAACCGCTTACAAGATACTGTTCGCTCAGGAAAGAATTTTTGTGCAGTTGAAAGGTCAATCCCCCTTGCTCCCGTAGTCTGAGGGTTGAGAGAAGCTGGAAGGTTCACTTTGATCTCTCGTCACAAAGAGTCTTCATGGCTTAACGTTGGGTTTGGCAAAAGCGAACCCCTTCCAGCAAAAAAATAGCGTTTTTATGTACCGCTAGGAATGGTGAGGTAAATAGGTTGATAAACATCAGGTAGTTGTGTGATGGCACAACCAGTAGGGAGATAGGAGAAATAATCCATTTCCCGGGTTGTTAAACTGAGCGAATCAGACAAAACTCGTTTATCGGCACCATAAAGCACTCGATGAATGATTTTTGTGGAACTATTA